>JAFTPN010000074.1 GCA_017463245.1 Clostridia bacterium | reverse complement strand
GTTCCAGGAGAACACCCCTGCCAATATGCGCCGCTCCACCGCCCGTGACCTGGTGGCCTATGAGATCGGCCTGGCGGCGCGCAAGGCTGTGCTGCCCGTGCGGGCGGACATCCTGGCCATCATCATGCCCAAGGTGCTGGAAAAGGTGGACGTGCCCACCCTGATGAACTATCTGGCGCTGGCGCCCAAGCTGTGCGGCGGTGCGTCCGTTGCCCTGGCGCTGGCGCTCCTGCTGGTGATGCTCAAGCGCATTTCGAAGGCCGGGCTGTACATCGGCGCGGGCATGGCGGCTGCGGCGCTGTGCATTGTCGGTGTGGGAGGCGTGGTGCATCTGCTGGGCATTCCGGGCATGATCGCGGAGATCTCCACCCTGCTGGCGGCTCAGGTGAGCCTGCTCACCAAGCAGGTGGCGCTGCAAGCTGGCCTGTTTGCGGCGGTGTGCCTGGTGGTCGGCCTTGTGCTGATCGGCCTGCACCAGATGGACATGCGCCGCCTGTGCCGCAGGAGGAAGGTTGCGGCATGAGAGAAGTGAACCATTACACCGTGCGCTCGACGAAGATCGAAAAGCCCCTGACCCTGGCGGTGGTGGCCGATCTGCACAACGGCGCCTATGAGGATCTGCTGCCCCAGTTGCAGGGCGTGGACGCCATTCTGATCGTGGGGGATCTGGTGAACCGTCACCGCAGCGACTATGCCCATGCGGTGAAGTTTCTGAAGGATGCGCCGGAGATCGCGCCTACTTATTATGCCATTGGCAACCACGAGCGCCGCTTTGAGCAGCGGGATGCATACTGGCCGCTGGTGCTGCGCAGCCGCGTGACGGTGCTGGACAACACCTTCACCCTGTTTGAGGGCATTGTGCTGGGGGCGCTCAGCTCGGCCTGGCCGGGGAAGGTCAAGGCGGGCTTCCTGGCAGACATGGCGGCGCAGCATGGCTACAAGCTGCTTTTGTGCCACCATCCGGAGTACTTTGAACCCCATGTGCAGCAGCATGATATCGACCTGACGCTGGCTGGCCACGCCCATGGCGGGCAGGTGCGGCTCTTTGGCCGTGGGCTGTTTGCGCCGGGGCAGGGGATTCTGCCCAAGCTGACCTCCGGCTGGTATTTCGACCAGCGCCTGCTGGTGAGCCGCGGGCTGACCAACTCTGCCGGTGCGCCCCGGTTCAACGATCCCTGCGAGCTGATCCTGCTGCACCTGAAGGGGGAGAACGACCCATGATGAACCAGCTTTCCGCCGTGCTGAAGCAGGCCGGAGACATGATGCTGCAATACCAGCAGCCCCGGGTGTACGCCAAGGGCAAGCACGCGGATTTCGTCACCGAGGCAGACCTGGCGGTGCAGGAGTTCCTGATGGAGCAGTTGGCGAAGCTGTTCCCCACGGCGAAGTTCTTTGCAGAAGAAAAGAAGGACAATGTGCTGACGGATGCGCTGACCTTCATCATCGACCCCATCGACGGCACGACGAACTATTTCCGCAAGCGGGCGTGCTCGGTGATCTCGGTGGGTGCGGTGGAGAACCGGCGGCCTGTGCTGGGTGCGATCTACGATCCCTATCGGGGCAGGCTGTACCATGCCCAGCTGGGCATGGGCGCATGGTGCGGTAAGCAGCGCTTGCAGGTGTCTCAGGAGCCCATTGAGCGGGCGCTGATCGGCCTGGGCACCTCGCCCTACTACGATGAACTGATGGTGCTGACTGGCCGCACCGTGGGTGCACTGATGCCCCGCGTGGCCGATCTGCGCCGCACGGGCTCGGCAGCCATGGAGCTGTGCGATATCGCCGCAGGCCGCAGCGACGGCTGCTTTGAGTGGCTGCTGCAGCCCTGGGACTATTGCGCTGGCGTGCTGCTGGTGGAGGAAGCCGGTGGCCGGTGCGGGAACATCATGGGCGGGGATGTGACCTATGAGCAGGGCATTCCCTTCATGGCGGGCAACGCGGCTTGCTTTGATGAATTGCAAAAGATTTTGCAGGACGTAAAAAACGGTGTGATCTGATTCACACCGTTTTGCTTATTCTTTGGGGTATTGGAGGACGAAGCATTGCCCGTCTGCCGCGGCGTAGGTCTCCGGGAAAATGGCGCGGGCGTTGGGCAGGTATTCCTCCGGGTCGTCGATGCAGTTGCTGAAGTGGGTCAGCACCAGCTGCCCGGGCTGTGCCTGCCGGGCAAGCTCGGCGGCCTCGGCAAAGAGCATATGGCGGTTCTTCAAGGCCTGGGGGCGCTTGGTTTCGTCGCCGTACATGCCCTCCAGGAACATCAGGTCAACGCCCTGGCCGTGGTTGACGATCTCCGGCACGGGGCGGGTATCGGTGGCGTAGAGCAGGCTCACACCCTGGCGGGGCGCGCCCAGCACGTCCTCGGGCTGAACGCCATTTACGGTGGCACCCTGCTGCAAGTCCTTCCAATGCGCCATGGGAACCCCCAGCGCCCTGGCCTTTTCCGGCTGGAAAGCGCCCTGGCGGGGCAGGTGCAGCCGATAGCCATAGCAGGGGATGCCGTGGTTCACGGGGAAGGCGGTGATGTTCAGGCCGATCAGGCTGAATTCCTCACCCTCGCCGTGGAGCTCGTGCAGCTCCACCGGGAAGGACAGCGCCGGGGCAATGACCCGCAGGCCATCGATGATGCGCTTCAGCCCAACGGGCCCCCAGATGTGGAAGGTCTCCCTGCGCTCGGCCTTATCCAATGAGAGCAGCAGCCCCGGCACGCCGCTGCAATGATCGCCGTGGTAGTGGGTGATCAGCAGTCCGTCGATGCAGCGGAAGCCCCAGCCCAGCTTGCGAATGCCCGTCTGCGTACCCTCGCCGCAGTCAATGAGCAGACTGCGCCCGTTGACCCGCACATACAGGCTGGAGAGGGCGCGGTCGGGCAGGGGCAGAGCGCCGCCGGTGCCCAGGGTGCAGCATTCGAGCATGAAAAAACCTCCTTTGGGGAATCAATGGAAGATTCGCCAAGGGAGGTCTTTTTTCCTGCGATTTTACTTGATCTTGCGAATTTCTTTCACCAAACGTCCGCCGATGGCAAGCGCCAGCACCACGCAGATGACGCACTCGATGCCCATGTAGGAGCCGTTGTAGCCCAGGGAGTAGACGATGGCAGGCCAGAGGCCGTCGGTCAGGTCAGTCCAGAAGATGAGACCGGCCAGTACTGCGGCGATGAAGCGGCCAACGGAGGCGACGATCACGCCCAGGGAAAGGCCAAGCTGCTGGTTGGGGAGCTTGTTGGTGAGGCCTGCCAGGCCGATCATGGCGAAGGCGATGGGGTAGTCCATCAGCATCTGCGGCACGGAGAGGAACCAGCCGCCGAACAGGAATTGCAGAAAACCGTACACAGCGCCCAGCAGCAGGCCGGGAACGGTGCCGTAAACGTAGGCAAAGAGCATCATGGGCAGCATGCTGGCCGGGGTGACGGAGCCGCCGTTGGGCAGTTCGAACAGCTTGATGAGGCTCAGCACGCTGCTCAGGGCAATGCACATGGCGCCCAGTGCCAGGGTCTTGGTGTTCCAGATGGATTTCTTGGCAGTAGTCATAGGTACCTCCATTTTTCTTTCGCATCCCCAAAAGAAAAACCCGCGATCTTTCGCGGGGAAACAGGAGCGGCTTTTTGCAAAGCCCACGCCGTGCACTGCGTGTTTCCGATTCCCTACGGTAGGATTACCTACACAGGTTCGAAGGGTCGAGCGTTGAGGCTCTCTCAGCAGCTTGCGCTGCACCCCCATCGGTGGATGCAATTTTCGTGATTATGATAGCACCGGGAAAAACTTTTGTCAAGGGTATTGACAAATGTATCGGCGTCCGATATACTTTATATCGTCGACCGATATATCGGCAGACGAAAGGATGAAACAGATGGGTACGATCAACGGAGCTTTGACGGAGGCGGTGTATTACATCCTGCTGTCCCTGCTGCAGCCCATGCACGGCTACGGCATCATGCAGAATGTGGAGAAGCTCTCCGGCGGGCGGCTGCGCCTGGCGGCAGGCACACTGTATGGCGCCATCAGCACCATGCAGGAGAAGGGGTGGATCTTCGCCCTGAGTGCCGATGGGGACAGCCGCAAGAAGGAATACATGATTACGGATACTGGCCGTGAGGTTCTCCGCGCCGAGTACAGAAGGCTTAAGGAACTGGTGGAGAACGGCCGCGCTGTATTGGAGGAGGATGCAAAGTGAGACAGGTGATCCGCAAGTGGTTCTGGGCATGGGAGTTCGACAAGGAGGAGCAATGGCTCAACGACATGGCGGCTCAGGGCAAGGCGCTGCTCAGCGCCCGGTATGCCACCTACGAGTTTGAGGATAGCCAGCCCGGGGAGTATGCCATCCGGCTGGAAATGCTGGAGAACAGCCCCGACAGCCAGGAAGGCCAGCAGTATATCGAGTTTGTGGAGTCCACGGGCGCGGAATTCGTGGGCAAGGTGATGAAGTGGGTGTACTTCCGCAAAAAGAAGGAGCTGGGGGACTTCGAGCTCCATGGCGACAACGCAACCCGCATCAAGCATTTGAAGGGGATCATGGCGCTGCTGCTGCCCCTGGGTGTAATGAACTTCTTCATAGGCATTTACAATCTGTGTATCGGTATTGGGTTGAACTCTGCCATCAACGTGCTGTGCAGCGTGCTTTCCTTTGCGGTCACGGTGCTGCTGGTGCGAGGATTGAAGAGGCTGAACGACAAGAAAATCAGGCTGGAAAAAGATGCGCAGCTGTTCGAGTAAAGGAGAATGAGCATGAAAAAGAATGGATTGAGGATTTTCAGCTTGATCTGCTCGCTGATCGGCCTGGCGCTGTGCATTCTGGCCATTGTGAAGAACGGTGAGCAGCCCCTGCCAGCGCTGGGTCTGGCGTTTGTGAACCTGGGCTTGTGGCCGACGATCATTGCCAATCAGAAGGCGAAGAAGGAGGAAAAACAGCATGAGTGAATTTCTGGATGCCGCCCTGCCGTGGATCGCCCTGGGTGTGGCGGTTGCGGTGGCCGTGACCTATATGAACGCTGCCAAGACAAAGAAAAAGTGACCGTTTCGGTCACTTTTTCTTTTAGCGGATGATATGCACGCAGCTCTCGTCGTACCAGTCGCGGGGTTCCGGCTCCTGGTCGGGATGGCCGATGAAGATGATGTTCAGCGGGATGTGCTTTTCCGGCAAGTCCAGCAGCTTGGCCAGCTTTTCCTCGGCCTTCTTCTGAGGATGGATGCCGCACCACACCGCGCCCAAGCCCAGATCGGTGGCGCGAAGGAGGATGTTCTCGGTGGCGGCGGAGCAGTCCTGGATCCAGAAGGCGGAGGCGTGCAGGGGCAGGGCGCGGGTCAGGTCGCCGCAGACCACCAGGGCGATTTTCCCCTTGATGCGGGTGAACATGGTGGTGCCTTGCAGCGCCTGCACCATATCGGGATTGGTGATGACATAGAACGCCCAGGGCTGCTTGTTGCAGGCGCTGGGGCCGCTCATGGCGGCGTGGAGCAGCTCCTGGATGTGCTCGTCGGACACGGGTTCATCGGTGAATTTCCGCACGCTGCGGCGGCGGAGCAAAACGTCTTTCAGTTCCATGGCGTTACCTCGCTCTGTTCAAATTGATACTTTATTATACCACAGGTTTGTCGCCTTGCATACAGGGAAAATCTTTGCCCGGTTTTGCGTTTTTTGCAAGAAAACTGTCGCATTCTGCGTTAAAATCGTGTAAGATAGAGGGGTGAAGATAAAGGAGGCTGCTATGCACCACTTTTTTGCTTATGTATCCCGGCTGAAGTTCATCCGGCGCTGGGGACTGATGCGCTCCACCCAGCCGGAGAACGACGCCGAGCATTCCCTGCAGGTGGCCATGATCGCCCACGGGCTGGCGGTGATCGCCCGCGACCGCTACGGGAAGGACGTTGACCCCGAGCATGTGCTGGCGCTGGCGGTGTATCACGACGCCACGGAGGTCATTACCGGCGACCTGCCCACACCGGTGAAGTATCACAGCCCGGAGCTGCGCACATCCTACAAGCAGCTGGAGGTGCTGGCCTCCCAGCGGCTGACGGCCATGCTGCCCAAGGAGATGCAGCCCGCGTTTGCCCCCTATCTTGCCGAGGGGGAGGATTATGCCCACCAGCTGGTGAAGGCGGCTGACCGCATCAGCGCCTATACCAAGTGCATGGAAGAGCAGCGGGCGGGCAACCATGAGTTCGACGCGGCAGGGGAGAACGTGCTGCGGTCTATTCAGCAGATCGACCTGCCGGAGGTGCGGGACTTTATGGCGGAATTTGTGCCTTCCTTTGCCCTGACGCTGGACGAGCTGAACGCCCCGGAGGCGCAGGCATGAGGGTCGGACTGAGCAGCGCGGCCTTTTACGGCAGGCTGGAAACAGAGGACGCCGCCGCCCATGTGCGGGACTTTCCCGACCAGGTGTGCGAGGTGTTTCTGGAGACCCACAGCGAGTATTGCCGCAGCTTTGGTCAGCTGGTGCGGCAGAAGCTGGGCGACCTGCCCTGCCTGTCCGTTCACGCCAAGGGGACCCAGTTTGAGCCGGACTTGTTTGGCCGCTCCCACCGCCAGGTGGAGGACGCCATGGGCATATTCGCCGGCGTGTGCGATGCCGGCGAGGCGCTGGGCGCGAAGTACTATGTGTTCCACGGCCCCGGCAACGCCCGTAACGCCCTGCCGCCGGACAAGGTGAACGCCTTGCAGGAGCGCTTTGGCCGGATGCGGGAGATCGCCGCCCGGCGCGGCATGGAAGTGCTGTGGGAGAATGTGAGCTGGTGCTCCATCCGCACCCCGGAGGATGTGCAGCGCGCCAGAGAGCTGCTGCCCGGTCTGCACTTTGTGCTGGATGTGAAGCAGGCGCTGCGGGGCGGCGTGGACGTGCTGGAGATGATCGCGGCCATGGGTCGGGACATCCGCCACGTGCATGTGCTGGATTGGGATGCGCAGGGTGAATTGCGCCTGCCGGGCGAGGGCATGGTGGACTGGCAGGAGGTGCTGGCCGCCCTGCGGAATGTGGACTACGATGGGGTGATCCTGCTGGAGCCCTATGGCCACCAGGCCACGGACGAAAACGCTTTGCGCCGCAGTCTGGACTATCTCCATGGGTTGATTTTACGCGAATAAGCGCGTATAATGTTCAATAGATGATTTGTTAGGAGGACGTTTCGATGCTCAAACGCATTCTGTCCCTGATGATGGTGCTGTGCCTGCTGCTGGGCGGCGCGGCTGTGGCCGAAGACGAGGAATACAGCCTGAGCGACCTGATCGTTTCCGTGGAGGAAGAAGAGCCTGTGGAGGCTGCCGAAGAGGACGCGGACGAGGCGGACATTTACATCGATGAAGATGTTGCTGAGCTGGTGAATTCCCTGGAGCTGGACATGGAGCTGGACACGGAAAACGTGATCGATCCGGCTTCCCTTGACCTGAATCCCAACCTGCCGGATAATGTGGTGAACATCCTGCTGGTGGGCGTGGATGGCCGCACCGACGACATTGCCAGCGGTTCCAAGCATGGCGATGTGCAGATCATCATGTCCATCAACAAGACGGATGGCTCCATCAAAATGACCAGCGTCCTGCGCGACCTGTATGTCAACATCCCCGGCTACAGGAACAAGAACCGCATCAACGTGGCCTATTCCCGCGGCGGCGGTCAGCTGGCCATGCGCACCATGAACAACCTGTTCGAAATGAACATCGAGTATTATGTGACCATCAACTTCTATGGCCTGGCCTCCATTATCGACAGCCTGGGCGGCATCGACATCGAGCTGACCGAACAGGAAGCCAAAGCCATCAACGCCTACATCAATAAGAACCTGAAGAAGGGCGGCTACGACAACCAGGGCAAGGATTATGAGCGCCAGCCGCTGGAGAGAAAGGCAGGCGTCCAGCACCTGGACGGCATCCAGGCGGTGATGTACGCCCGCCTGCGCTCGGTGGACAACGACTTTCAACGCTCCAACCGCCAGCGCCACCTGCTGGAGCTGCTGCTGGGCAAGGTGCTGGACGGCGGCATGAGCATTGACAAGCTCGTTGGTTTGATCGAAGCCTGCCTGCCCTATGCGGAGACGAACATCACCCCCATGGCTATGGTGGAGCTGGCGATGGGTGTGCTGTCTTCCGACATCATGACCCGCCTGCAAAATGGCGACAGCCTGCTGGAGCAGCAGCGCATCCCCCTGGACGAGACCTGGAAGTACTACACCACCGAGGGCGGCGCCAGCGTGGTGGCTTTCCGCAACAACAACCGCCGCCAGGAGAACATTGAAGCGCTGCACCAGTTCGTCTATGGCGCGTATTATCCGGCAGAAGCAAAATAAAAAAAGTTTTTTTCAAGAGATGCCTTGCGTTGCAGGGCATCTTTTCTTATGGAGGTGTAAAATATCGCTTCTTCCGCCTGTTGGAAATCATCGTTTTTTTGCAAAATTTCCTTGTTTTTTTGCAAGAAAAATATCCCTCTAAAGGGTATAATTTAATCATCGATCCCGGAAGGTGAAAGGAGAATAGGGAATGAAACGGTTTTCGATTGTTTGCGCACTTGTTCTTTTGCTGAATGTACTGTGTCCCGTGGGACATATGCACGCGGAGGAGGTCACCACGCCTTCGGATTTGCCCTGCACCCACGAAAATCATGAGTGGCGGTATATCGACGGCGATACGTGCAGAGAGTACTGCTCGGATTGTGATGAGCCTACGACTGAGGTGTGGCCTCACATTGTAGTTTGCACATCTCCCGGCGTGTGCACGCATTGCGGCGCTACGGAGATGACCAGCTATAATGTGAATCATCCGGGTGAGATCGCTTATGTGGTTACGGATACAACGCATAAGTGGGATTGCCCGAACTGCGACCTGGAGGATGGTGATGAATATCCCCATTCTGCCGATTGCGACGCTGAAGACACCACGGTGTGCACGGTGTGCAAAGCCACGGGCGTTACCACGGAGCTGGTTCACGAGCAGGGCTACATCTATGATGATACGTCCTGCGGATGGGGATGCGTTCTTTGCAAAGAGCTTCTATATGGCAATGAGATGCATGAGCATTACGAAGCTTGCGATAATCCCGGCGTATGCGACTCTTGCGGTCAGACGGGTGTAACGCTTGCATATACCGCCCACTCGAGTGAACGTGAGTGGAAGTATGATGAAACATCTCATGTCCAGATTTGCACCCGCTGCAATGGCGAAATCGAAGATACGCGGTCTGCTCATATTGTTGAGTGTACAAACCCTGGCGTATGCAGCGTTTGCGGCATGACCGGGCTGGAGGATTCGCCTAGTCACGGCACGGTGAAGTGGGTCGATAATGGCGGTGTTTGCGAGTATACTTGCCTGGATTGCAGCACGGTCTTCCTGGACGGTGCGCACTTTATCTCCTGCGCTGGCCCTGCCGATGCCTGTTACCTCTGCGGCATAGGCATGTCGGGCCCGGTGGAGCATAACTTCAACTACCTGTTTGAAAATCTGGGCGATACCCATCGTGTGAGCTGCGAAAACTGCGGTGAAGTGCTGGAGACAAATCCCCATTGGGTGGATTGTACAAATCCTGGTGTTTGCGTAGGTTGCGGCGCAACGGGGCTTGGTGATGAGTTCATTTCCCATGAACTCGTTGCAGAAAACAGCAGCAGTACAGCCCATAGCTGGAATTGCATCAACTGTGGCACCTTTATCGAAGAGGAAAACCATTATGCGGCGTGCACTACGCCCGATGTGTGCATGGAGTGCGGTGCGACGGGCGTCACGATGGACTACCTGCACCATATGGAAGTTGACCCGGAGACATGGTACTATGGCGAGAACACGCATTGGGTGCTTTGTCTTGCCTGCGGTGGACGGACATGGGAGTTTAGCCATTGGGAAGATTGCGCCACGGCTGATGGCAAGTGCGATGTCTGCGGCGTTGAGTGCAACGCTGTGAGCCATACTGCCAGCGATGGCTATGTATACGACAGCGAGGGTCATGGGTATACCTGCGCTGATTGTGGCGAGACATTCGACAAGGAACCCCACTACTACGACTGCGGCGATCCTAACACCTGCTACAACTGTGGCTATGTGACCACCGGTGCGCATCTGATCGTACATTGGTGGGTGGACGCGTGGACGGCCAGGGATGAATACCACGCCAAGGTGTGCCGTGGCTGCGGCGAGGAATACACCATTGCCGAGCATACGGTTTCCTGCAAGGATCCCGGTGTTTGCACCGTCTGCGGCAAAACCGGCCTTTCCTTGAACGATGTGAACCACGGCAGCATTGAGTATCAGCACGATGATACCCACCATTGGGGTACGTGCAAGGATTGCGGCGAAACGGTGGAGAAGGGTCTGCATTGGACGGACTGCTCCAAGCCGAACCTGTGCCAGGATTGCGGCGCTGAAGGCGTGACCATTTCGCCCGATATCCTGAGCCACTTCCAGGTGGACTGGAACAACTATGTGACCAACGACACCCACCATTGGTACGAATGCGCCTGCGGCGAGAAGTCCTTCTATGCCGAGCATACGGAATATTGCTACCAGCCCGGCTACTGCCGCAGCTGCGGTAAGGTCGGTAGCTTTGGGGTGGAGCATCCTGCGCTGAGTGCTGACCTGAGCAGCGATGCGGACAACCATTGGAACGTGTGCGTCAAGTGCGATGGCGCTGTAAACAAGGCCGCTCATGCTGATGAAGACGGCGACACCAAGTGCGATGCCTGCGGTACCGTTTGCGCTGTGAAGGAATGCGAGCACCAATGGGCGGAGTCGGCTAAGACGGAGGCCACCTGCGTGGCGGAAGGCAAGATCAAGTACACCTGCAGCCTGTGCGGCGAGAGCAAGGACGAGACCATCCCCGCCACCGGCAAGCACACCTGGGGCGCTCCCGTGACCGTGGATGCCACCTGTGTGGCTGCTGGCAGCAAGACCACCGCTTGCACCGTTTGCGGCGAAAAGACGGTGGAGAACATTCCTGCCACCGGAAAGCACACCTGGGAGACGGTGAACAAGGTTTATGCTACCTGCACCAGGGCTGGCCGTACCGAGCGCGTCTGCGCCGTGTGCGACGAGCTGAGCATTACCACCCAGGGGGCAAAGGGGCACTCCTATGGCCTGGTGTTCGTCACCGAGGGCAATGGCACCCATGCCAAGACCTGCGCGGATTGCGGCAACAAGTATACCGAGAATTGCGCCATGAGCAGCACTGAAATGGGCGACATGACCTGCTCCGCTTGCGCGGTGTGTGGCTATGCGGTATACACCATGAGTGATGTCGCGCTGGAAACCGTGGAGGGCGCTACCGATGCTGCTGCGCAGATCGAAGTGAAGCGCGTGGAAAACGTGAGCTTCGAGATCGTGGCAGAGCCTGCGGAAGAAGGTACTGAGACCGAGGCTGAAGCTGAGACTGAACCCGCCGAAACCGCCGATGTGATTCTTGTTGTGCATGAGACTGAGCTGGAAATGACCGTGGAGCTGCCCGAAGTGGTGAACGCCAACGTGAAGAAGGTGCTGGCGGTTAACCTGCTGAAGGAGGGCAACAGCATCC
>JAFTPN010000073.1 GCA_017463245.1 Clostridia bacterium | reverse complement strand
TGAGCATACAGGGTGGGTTGTCCTTTGGGGGCACGGCGCAAATACGGTCGCGCCGCGACGCGCGAATAGCGGCTTTCCACCTCATCCGGCCTCACGGCCACCTTGTCCTGGTCGCAATCGTAGATTGCTCCCCGCTTTAGCTAAAAATATGCCACTGGCATATTTTCTTAACGCGTCGCGCCCTCAAGGGGAAGGCAAGGAGTATGCGCTTGCACAAAGGCTTCCCCTTGAGGGGAAGCTGTCGCCTTTAGGCGACTGATGAGGTGGAAAGCTGCATTATATGCTAAGTTGCTTGGCTGTGCAAATTGTAGGGGCGATCTGTGATCGCCCGCCGTGCCACACTCTCAATTCCGCATTCCGAATTCCGCATTCCGCATTGAAAAAGCCGCCATCGGGATTTCTCCCGATGGCGGCTTTTCGCTCGTTTTAGTATTCAAACACCGTGACCACCGCGCCCATGTTGTCCAGGTTGGACTCATAGCTGCTGGCCTTGTTGGTGATGGTGACGGAAATGGGGTTCACGTCGTCACCCACGTACTGGCGAACGATCTCGTAGCGCAGGGTGCCGTTTTCAAACACGGCAATGTGGGGATGCTCCTGCAGGTACTCGATGTACTCCTCCAGGCACAGATCCAGGTGGTTCATCACCGCGGCATGAGCCTTGCCCACATAGCGGTAGCAGCGCAGGGTGGCGCTCACGCCGGTCTTGTAGCTCTTGTCGGTGTCGCCCTTGGTGGGGTAGTCAGCCTTCTGGAAGCGGAACACCAGGCCGTGCTTCCAGCAGTTTTCGTTCATCCACTGGCCGGCGGCGGTCTCCACATAGGTGGAGTTGTTCACGGTGGCGTCGCCGCTCTTGTACAGGCGCATGGTGAAGGCCAGGCCGGAGTTGAACTCGCTGGTGCCGGGGTAGTTCACGTCGCGCTTGGTGCGCTCGATCAGCTCTTCGCCGGAATAGCGGCTGGAGTAATCCTCCATGTACTTGTTGAACAGGGTATTTTGCGTTTCCCAGGAGCGATAGGCTTCGTCCACCATGTAGTTCTCGTGGCCGTTTTCCTTGGCCTCGGCCAGGGCGGCCTTCAGGGCGTCGATGGCCACGGGGAACAGCTCCAGGTTATAGTTGGCCACAGGAATCTCGCCATTGGCATAATTGCCGATGGACACCAGCGCTTCCTCGCTGAAATCATCGGGGCGGGAGTGCCACTGGTTCACCAGCAGCATGCCGTTGTTCATGATATCCGCGCGGTTCATGGTCACGATGGTAGCGTTCTCCAGGGGATAGGTGGTCAGGTCCACCACATCCCAGCCCTCGGCCTTGGGGGCAGGCCAGGCCAGGTTGGTGCCCGTCTGGGTCGCGGCCTCAAACTCGGCCAGCGCCTTGGCATACTCCTGGTCGCGCTGGGTGTTGATCTCCTGCGCCTTCTGCTGCATATCCGTCAGCAGGGTGCTGCGGTAGCTGGTAATGGCATTGCCCAGCAGCAGCGCGGCAGCGGCCAGCACCGCCAGGCACACCGTCCAGACCAGCATTACCTTGATGGGGTCGCGTCTTTTCTGATTCTTCATATGGATTGAAGCACCTGCCTTCCGCAAGGTTCTTTTTATGGGATTTCACACAGGAAACGGATCGCCGCGCCCGTTTCTTCCAGTATTTGAGCGCAAAAATCCTATTTCTTCATACAAACATTCTCCATCATGGAGAAAAGTTCCTTCTTTTCATTGCAAAAAAGTTACGAATGATGAATCAAATCCGCTGCGCCCACACAAAATACCCGCGACCAATGATCCGCGAAAGGATGGGATGAACAATGCGAAGAAACGCAAAGCTTTGCCTCTGCCTGCTCTCGGCTTGCCTGCTGGCTGCCTGCTCTGCCAGCGCTGACGAGCGCATGGGCGAGGCGCAGGGCTACGGCGGCACCCTGAAGGTGCGCGTCACCGTGGATGGCGACAAGCTGACCCGCGTGGAGGTTACCGAGCACCACGAGACCCAGGGCGTGGGCACCCGCGCCATCGATGCGCTGCCGGAGGCCATGGCTTCCGCTGGAACCTGGGACGTGGACACCGTCAGCGGCGCCACCGTGACCAGCAATGCCATCAAAAACGCCGTGCGCATGGCGCTGGGCGAGGAGACCGTGCAGGCTTCCCCCGTCACCAGCCAGCAGCCGGACGCCACCCAGCAGCCCGTGACCTTCATGCCCGATAACGCCCTGAGCGGCATCGGCATGGTGGCCACGGGTCGCATCGGCCCCGGCACCGATGAGTCCGGCGCGCAGGTGTATTCCTTCAACGTGGTCTTTGCCCACGGCGCGTTTGATGAGTCCGGCAAGGTGCTGAGCCTGAACGTCGACCAGCTGGAGGTCGCCACCCCCAACTACGACAGCGCATCCATGCCCCATTTCAGCGGCTTTCCCGGCCAGGGCGATGTCACCGACGATGCCTTTTTAGAGGAAGTCGCCACCTGGACGTCCAAGCGCCAGCGGGGCGACGACTATAAGCTGACCACCGGCACCTGGGAGCAGCAGATGAACGTCTACCAGCAGCTTTTCACCGGCAAGACCGTGGACGAAATTGAAGCCTGGTACGCCAAATTCTGCTCCGACGAAACCGGCCGCCCCCTGAAAGAGGATACCGACAGCGAAGCCGACCAGACCAAATACACCGCCCTCTCCGACGAGGAAAAAGCCCAGCTCACCGACATCACCTCCTCCGCCACCATGTCCCTGCGCGACCCCCATGGCGACATCCTCACCGCCATCCGCCGCGCCTGGGAGGACGCAAGGGGCTCTGCCCCTTGACCCCGCCCAAGGGCTCCGCCCTTGGGGAACCCGCCAAAGGGCCGTTCGGCCCTCTGGACTCCCATTCGGGGATGGCGCTTTGTACGCACATAAGCAGGGGTCACGGCGCAAATACGGTTGCGCCGCGACGCGGGGGAAGTAACGAAGGCTCCCCTTTATAGGGGAGCTGTCCCGAAGGGACTGAGGGGTTGAGCCTCCCTCTCCGAGGGAGGTGGCAGCCGCTTGCGGCTGACGGAAGGAGTGGTTCTGCCGCTTGCTTCATCGCGTTACTTTTCCCTCGCCCGCCCGTCCACAAACTAAATTCCGAATTCCGAATTCCGAATTCCGAATTCCGCATTTCCATCTATCCTTCCGTTTGGTGGTGTTTGCATTGCTGATCCAGCTAACTCTCTTCGCCATGACCATTGTCGGCGCATTCCTCGCGGCGCTGCCGGAGCGCATCCGCCGCAGAAAGGAGCCGCGCCTGCGCTCCACCTGGCAGGGGTGCCTTGTGTGCTTCGGGGCGGGATTTGTGATGGTACTGGCGGCGGGTCTGGCGCGGATGAACGGCCAGCTGCTGCTGGGGCTGCTGCAAGGCAGCGCCAGCGCCTATGTGTTTGCGGCGGTGGCGTGGATCGCGGCGCTGGTGGCGGCTCGCATCAAGGAAAGGAGGCGGCGCACGTGATGGAGGTGATCCTGGCGGGCGGGGCAGGGCTGGCGCTGGGCATCATGATGCAGCGGCTGCATCTGCACCGCCGGGAGGACGTGCGCTGCGCCGTGGGCTTGCTGGCGCCCCGGGTGCTGCGGAGGCTTCTGCTGGCGCTGGGCGTGGGCGTGATGCTTACCGCGCTGCTCATGTGGCTGGCGGTGATCGACATCGACACCGTGGCTGCCCCTATGTTGGATGGCGGCACGCTGCTGGGCGGCGCGGTGTTTGGCGCAGCGCTGGGGTGGTCGGGGCTGGCACCGGGGACTTCCGGCGCGGTGCTGGGGGCAGACCGCTTTTTCGAGGGCGTGTGCGCCGTGGCGGGCTGTGTGGCGGGCGCGCTGATTTTGCCCTATGTGGAGCGGGCTTTTCCGCTGCTGCGGGGCTGGCTGGAGGGCGGCGGGTATACCCTTTTCCGGGTCACGCTGGATGAACCCTTCCTGTTTGCGGGCGGGTTTTTAGGGCAGGGCTGCGTGGGGCTGCTGATCGTTGCAGCGGCGCTGTGCGTGCGCCGCGCCCATGAGGAGCCGCCCCAGGAAGCGCCCCAGGAGGTTCCCGCAGAAGCGCCGCCCACCGACACCGAGCCGGAGGCTGTGCAGGAGGACGCCTTTGTGGCCATTCTCCCCGGCGAGGAACCGGTGGTGGTGGACACCGGGGAGGAAGAAGCGGAAGAGGCGGACAATGAAAATGGCTGACCTGTTTTCAGGCCAGCCGTTTTTGTTATTTCAGATCGCGGACGAACAGATCGGTGGAGGTGGCGATGGGGGGCAGCCCCGTCATTTCGCTGACGGTAACGAACTCATACCCCTGCTCGATCAGCTGGGGCAGCAGCACTTCCAGGCATTTCAAATCCTTTTGCAGGGTGTGGAACAGCAGGATGGAGCCGTTCCTCACGTCATAGATGCACTTGGCCGGGTCGGTCTGGCTCACATCCCACAGCACAGCGTGGGCATAGCCGGCGGCCTCCACGGCGTTCAGCACCGTGCCGGCAGAGGTTTTCTCGTTGCTGATGTTGCCATAGGGCGGGCGCATCACCTGCATGGGGTAGTGGTAGCCCAGGATCTCGTCCAGGCGCTCCTGCACCTTTTGCAGGTTGTTGATAATGCCTGAGCGGCTCATGTTGGGCAAGCTTTGATGCCAGTAGCCGTGGTTGCCGATCTCACAGTCGGACTCGGCAATGGCCTGCCAGATCTCCTTATCCTCGTCCAGCAGCACATAGCCCAGGGTGAAGAAGGTCATGGGCACGCCCAGCTCCTGCCCCAGGTCGAAAATTTCCTTCATGGTTTTGGTATCCTTGCAATCATCCACCGTGATGCAGATGCGCTTGACCTCCCGGTCGCCATGGCGCACGGTAAAGCCCGGCTGCACGGCCTGGGCGGTGGAGCAAAGGCACATCATGCACAGGAGCAATGCCACAAAACGCTTCATCCGTATCTCCTCCAACAAAAAACAGGTGTGTTTTCCATCATACCCACCCGCCGGGCGATTGTCAAGGAAAAACGGAGCATTCGCCTTGTGTTTTCATACGATGTGCGGTATAATAAAGTGCTATTTTCTGTGGGGAGGTCATCCCATGAAGCGTTTGTGGTTGCTGCTCCTGCTCCTGTGCCTGCTTTTGCCCGCATTTGCCATGGCAGAGGACGTACTGGATCTTTCCGGCCAGAGCTTTGACAGCGTTGAAGCCATTGCCGCGGCCATCGATGCGGCGGAGCCTGCCGCCGAAGTCAACCTGGGCGACATGGAGCTGACGTGGGCGCAGCGCAAGGAGCTGATGGCCAAATACCCCCAGGTGCATTTCATCTGGACGGTGAACATTTTCGGCGTCAGCGTGTCCAGCGAGGATACGGACATCGACCTGGACGGCGTGAAGAAGCTGGGCAAGATTTCCGAATTGTGCGACGCGCTGGACTGCCTGCCCAAGGCCGAGAATGTGTATATGTGGAAGCACGGCCTGCAGCGCAACGACAAGATCACCCTGCACGACCGCTTTCCGGACATCTTCTTCGGCTGGGACATCCGGCTGAACGAGTCCCACCGCCTGCGCACAGACGCCACCTCCTTTTCCACCCTGGGCAAGCAGCCGCTGCTCACCAAGCAGCACATGGTGAACATCACCTTCTGCCCCAACCTGAAGGCGCTGGACGTGGGGCATTGCCTCATTCAGGACATCTCCTTCCTGGAGGACTGCGCCAAACTGAAGGTGCTGATCCTGGCGGACGCGGGCATCAAGGATCTTTCCCCCCTGGCCAGCCAGACCGAGGTGGAATACCTGGAATTGTTCCTCAACGACATCAAGGACATCTCTCCCCTGG
The DNA here is from genome assembly GCA_017463245.1 of Clostridia bacterium. GTDB lineage: Bacteria > Bacillota > Clostridia > Christensenellales > Aristaeellaceae > UBA11524. Next base: position 3,684 of record JAFTPN010000073.1, on the reverse strand, counting down.
CCAATATGACAAAGCTCCGGGACGTGAACCTGGCCTTCAACGAGATCACCGATCTTTCGCCCCTGTACAACCTGCCCAACCTGGAGCGGGTGTGGCTGATGCAGAACGAAGGCCTGAAGCAGGAGGAAGTCGACAGGTTGCAGCTCCACCAGCCGGATTGCGAGATCGTGACCTATTCCTGGGGCGCCACCGGCAACCGCATGAAAAAAGAGAACGGCCAGTTCATCCAGTTCCCCGGCACCTCCTGGCGGGATCACCCCCACTATGACACCATCTATTATATCTTCAACGGCGGCGAATACATCGACTGGGATGATCCCATCCCGGAAAACTGGCAAAAGAAAAAGTAAAAGGAATGAAGCTTATGCGTAAGATGACCTGTCTTGTGGCGCTGCTGCTGGCGCTGCTGCTGCCCGCTGCCTCCCTGGCGGAGGTGATCGAGCTGCCCATCGATACCTCTCCCGGACTGCCCTTCCAGGGCAAGTTCACCCAGGACACCATGGTGTATGAGGATCCCTCCATCCGGGTGGAGCGCTTCCGCGTGGACAACCTGGACACGGATTTCAACTGCACCTACTACTATGCCAACATCAAGATCGCTGATGCCTCACAGCTGCGCACCGCCTCGGTGAACGGCTTTGACCGGGGCAACCGCGCCCAGGCGCAGGTGATGGCCAAGCGCAACAACGCCGTGCTGGCCATCAATGGCGATTTCTACGGTGCCCGCTCTGAGAGCTATGTGCTGCGCCAGGGCGTGGTGTACCGCGACAAGGTGGGTCCCAACCAGGACATCCTGCTCATCGACGAGGATGGCGATTTCCACGTGCTGCTGGCCGCGGATAACCCCGCCGAGATCGACAAGACCACCGTGAACGGCAAGAAGGTCATCAACGCCTTCTCCTTCGGCCCGGCGCTGATCGTGGATAACGAGTGTGTGCTGGTGGAAACCTCCAGCCCCTCCATGAGCGCCCCGGAAAGCCGCTGCCAGCGTATGTGCATCGTGCAGACCGGCCCCTTGGAATACATGGTGGTGTGCGTGCGCCAGGTGGGCTGCACCGCCCAGGAAATGGTGAAGCTGGTGGAAGAGCTGACCGACAATGTGGAGGTGGCCTACCTGCTGGACGGCGGCGAATCCGCCCAGATGTGCTTCATGGGTCAGCTGGTGAACAAGACCTCCCGCACCGCCCGCGAGGTGACGGACATCGTGTACTTTGCCAGCGCCTGGCAGCCGGAGGAGTAAAGCGTGAATTACTATGTATGGATGCTGCTCAGCGCGCTGCTCTGCACGGCGCTGTATGGCTTTGCGGCGCGCAAGACCCGCCGAAGTGTCCCCCTGTGCCTGCTGACGCTGGCGCTGGGCACGGTGCTGGGCGCTGTGTGCGCCAAAATGGTGTATTACCTCACCCAGATCGACTTTATGATCGCCAACGGCTGGCTGCAGTCCCTGGTGAACCCCGATCCGGCAGAGTGGTGCTTCTTCGGCGGTGCGGCAGGCGTGGGCGTGGGTGCCTGGCTGGCTGCGAAAATCCTGAAGGTGAAGCCCGCCGCTGCGCTGGACGCCTTTGCCCCCGCCGGGGCGCTGATGGTGGCGCTCTCCCGCTTTGCCGCCTACTTCCTCCAGGAGGACATGATCGGCCTGGGCGAGTACATGGAAGATCCCGCCCTGTGCTTCTTCCCCCTCACGGTGGTGAACGAGTGGGAGGAACATTACCTGGCGGTGTTCATGCTGGAAGGCCTGGCCGCGCTGATCGTGACCCTGCTGGCGCTGACCTGCTTTAAGCAAAAGCGCTTTGTGCGCACGGTGTTCTACCTGTGCCTGCCCCAGATCATCCTGGAAAGCCTGCACAGCGACAGCATCAGCTGGCTGTTTGTCCGGGTGGAGCAGCTCTTGAGCATGATCGCCCTGGCGGTGGTGATGCTGCTGTATCTGCTGTGGACGGCACGCAGCTGGAAGAATTGGTGGCCGATGCTGGTGTGTGTGGCCTGCGCAGGACTGTTTGTGGGCGTGGAATTTGCCCTGGACAAGACCAGCTGGCCCATCCCGCTGATCTACGGCGCCATGCTGCTGGGTCTGGCGGTGCTGGCGGTGACGGAGTGCGTGACCTTCAAACGGGTGAAGGTGGCTCTGGCACAAAAGGAATAAGCAAAAAAACGGGTTTTGATGGAAAAGTAGCATCAAAGCCCGTTTTTTTACATTCTTTTCCCGGAAAGAGAAACAAATAGGTTTCATTTTTGTTCCGCTTGTGCTATAATAGACGTAACCTTATGTGTTACGGAGGGAAATACCATGATCCACGTTCGGCTGTTGGGTGGATTTCATGTAGATGTGGACGGCCGCAGTGCCGACAGCACCCTGGCCAAATCGCCCAAGGGCATTGCGCTGATGCAGTACCTGATGCTGCACCAGGGCGGCAGCGTACCCGCCCGCCGCCTGATGGAGATCATGTGGCCCAACGAGACTTCCACCAGTCCCGAGGGCGCCCTGAAGACCCTGGTGAGCCGCCTGCGCACCATTCTCACCCAGGTGGATCCGGTGCTGGCCAGCTGCCTGGTCACCGCCCGCGGCGGCTACCGCTGGGAAACGCAGAACGGCGTGACCGTGGATCTGGAAGAGTTTGAGCGCCTGGCCGAGCGCCTGGAAAGGGTGGAGGAGCTAACGGGCGAAATGCGCCACCAGTTCCGCGCCGCGCTGCAAATGTTTGCTGGCGAGCTTTTGCAGGATCAGGACTGCCCCCTGTGGGCAAAGCCCCGCGCCGAAAAGGTGCGGCTGATGTACCTGACCATGGTGGAAAACTACCTGGGCCTGCTGGAGCAGGAGGGCGACAACCAGGAAATGATCAGCGTGTGCCGCACCGCCCTGGACGCTCAGCCCTTCAACGACGGCCTGCACCTGCGCCTGACCGAAGCGCTGATGAGCGCCCGGCGGGATCAGGAAGCGCTGCGCCAGTACCAGCATGCCAGCAACCTGACCGGCTCCCTGGACGAGCAGCGCCACGAGGAGAATGTGCGGGAATACTACGCCCAGCTGATGCGCAGCGAGCAGACCATTACCGATACGCTGAACGAGCTTTACAACGGCCTGGTCAGCGATGTGGACACCGCCGGCGCCCTGGTGTGCGACAGCCACATCTTCCGGGAAATGTATCACCTGCAAAAGCGCTGCCTGGAGCGCCTGGGCGCGGACATCCTGCTGGGTGTGGTGATGGTGACCGGCCTGGAGGATCAGCCCCTGCAGCTGGATCGCACCATGACCGGCCTGATGGACGTGATGCGCTCCAACCTGCGCCGCGGCGACACCGTGACCCGTCAAAATGTGAACCAGATCGCCATGCTGCTGCCCATGGCCAGCGAAATGCAGGGGCAGATGATCATGGAGCGCATCAAGCGCGGCTTCTACCAGCAATTCCCCAATTCCGACAGCCGCCTGGCCTGCCGCTTCGCCCTGCTGAACGCGGGCAAGCGCTGGGATGGGAATGTGAAGAAGGGCGAATAACGGGATATCAAAAGGCTTCTGCCTGAACCACATGTTCGGCGGAAGCCTTCTTTTCTGCCATTCCCGCCGCGAACTTCCAGTATGCCCCGCGTTTTTCTCCGGCAAACTGCTGGGGAAGAAAGCGAGGGCTGCCCATGAAACATCCTTCACGGTTAAAGCGTGCCACAGGCATCGTGCTGTCATTGTTCCTT
>JAFTPN010000072.1 GCA_017463245.1 Clostridia bacterium | reverse complement strand
GCAACGGACTTCTTGGCTTCGTCCTGGCCGATGATATAGCGATCCAGTTCCCGCACGATTTGACGGGGCGTTAATTCTGCCATGTCGCTGCCTCCTTACGCTTCATCCACGATGATATTGTCGTTGGTAAACACGCAGATGGACGCGGCGATGTGCAGCGCCTTCTCTGCGATTTCCTTGGCGGACAGGTCAGTATTCTCCACCAGAGCACGAGCTGCGGCCAGGGCATAGTTGCCACCAGAGCCGATGGCAGCCACGCCGTCATCAGGCTCGATCACATCGCCGGTGCCGCTGAGGATCAGCATGGTCTCCTTGTTGGCTACGATCATCAGGGATTCCAGCTGGCGCATGGTCTGGTTGCCGCGCCAGTTCTGCGCCATAGCAACAGCAGCGCGCTCCAGGTTGCCGCCGCATTGGGTCAGCTTTTCCTCAAACATTTCGCACAGGGTAAAGGCATCGGAGGTGCCTCCGGCAAAGCCCACCAGCACCTCGCCGCCATAAATCCGGCGAACCTTATGGGCGTGACATTTGAAAATGGTTTTCTCCCCCATCGTGACCTGGCCATCGCCGGCAATGGCAATGGAGCCATTGCGCTTCACGCCACAGATGGTGGTTCCTCTGAAAGGACTGCTCATAGATCAGTTTCCTCCTGAAATAAGTGTCGATCATGATAATAGCGCAACAATATGACCTCATCATGAACCAAATGTTAACGCTCCGTGCTGGCCAGCCATTCTTTCATAAAGTCCAGCGCACGCTGGGAAATGATCTCGTACCGCTGCTGCTTGTTGCGAATCTTCTTGTGCTGCTTGTCCACCACCAGGCCGTCAATCAGGCCAAAGGAGCAGTTCATGGGCTGGAAGTTCTTGTTGGGGGTGGATATATACCGTCCCATAGCGCCCATGGCAGTCATACCGGGGAACTCCACCGTGCCCAGTCCGCGCAGGTCACGCCCCAGAGAAAGGCCGCAAAGCAGGCCGCTGGCGGCGCTCTCCACATAGCCTTCCACGCCGGTCATCTGTCCGGCAAAGTAGCATTGAGGACGGCTGATCATCTCAAAATGGGCATTCAGGAAGCCTGGAGAGTTCAGGAAGGTGTTGCGGTGCATCACACCATAGCGGGCAAAGGAAGCGTTCTCCAGGCCGGGAATCATGCCAAACACACGGCGCTGCTCGGGGAATTTCAGCCGCGTCTGGAAGCCCACCAGGTTGTACAGCGTGCCAGCTTCGTTATCCTGGCGCAGCTGCACCACGGCATAGGCTTCCTTGCCCGTGCGGGGATCCCTCAAGCCCACGGGCTTCATGGGGCCAAAGGCCAGCACCATGCGGCCGCGGCGAGCCATGGACTCCACAGGCATGCAGCCCTCAAAGACCTTCTTTTCTTCAAAGCCGTGGATCTCTGCGGTCTCCGCTTCCAGCAGCGCATCCACAAAGGCATTGTATTCTTCTTCCGTCATAGGGCAGTTGAGATAGTCGTCTCCCCTGTCGTATCTGGACTGGCGGAAGATGCGCTCCATGTTCAGGGATTCCAGTGTCACAATGGGTGCCGCTGCATCATAGAAATTCAGCGTTCCCAGGCCAGGCAGTGCTGCAATGGCCTCGCTCATGGCGTCGGAGGTCAGGGGGCCGGTGGCGATGATCACAGGACCATCGGGGATCTCCGTCACTTCCCTGCTCTCCACCGTCACCAGCGGATGCTCCGTCAGCGCTTTGGTGATGTAGCCGGAGAAGGTGTCACGATCTACCGCCAGCGCACCGCCTGCGGGAACACGGGCAGCATCGGCAGCCTGCATGATCAGGGAATCCAGCAGGCGCATTTCTTCCTTCAAAAGACCAACGGCGTTGGTCAACCGGTCGGAACGGAGGCTGTTGGAGCAGACCAGCTCGGCCATCAGCGGCGAGTGGTGAGCAGGCGACATCTTCTCGGGCTTCATTTCGATCAGCGTCACATGAATGCCCTGTTTGGCCAGCTGCCACGCGGCTTCGCATCCTGCCAGGCCTGCACCCACCACCGTTGCGTGCAAATCAGCCATTACTCTTCCTCCGTCTCCTCTTCCTGCTTGACCTCCACACGGCAGCGGCAGGTCTCATTGGCACACAGGTGCCACACCTCGCCCTTGCGGCCGCGCTTCTCCACCATCATGCCGCCGCATTGGGGGCATTTGTCCACCACAGGCTTTTCCCAGCTGACGAAGTCGCATTCCGGATAGTGTTCGCAGCCATAGAACTTGCGGTTTTTGCGGCTAGTCTTTTCCATCAGGCGGCCGCCGCAGGAGGGACAGGGCGCTTCGATGTAGTTCAGGATCGGCTTGGTGTTGCGACAGTCCGGGAAGTTGGGGCAAGCCAGGAAGCGGCCAAAGCGTCCCATTTTGTAGACCATCATGGCGCCGCACTTATCGCAGGGCACGTCGCTGGGCTCGTCCTTCACTTCCACCTTCTCGATCTGCTGCTCCGCCACCTTGAGGGTCTCGGCAAAGTTGGGGTAGAAGTCACGCAGGATCTGCTTCCAGTTGACTTCACCTTCTTCCACGGCGTCCAGGCGCTCTTCCAGGTCGGCGGTGAACTCAGTATCCACGATATCGGTAAAGTACTCCTCCATCATGGCCGTGACCATACGTCCCAGCTCGGTGGGATAGAGGCGTTTCTTTTCGCGGCTGACATAGCCACGGGAAATGATGGTGGTGATGGTGGGCGCATAGGTGGACGGACGGCCAATGCCTTTCTCGTCCAGGGCGCGGACAAGGGAAGCCTCGGTGTAGCGGCTCGGGGGCTGGGTGAAATGCTGTTCGCTTTCCACCTCGCTCACGGCAACGGCCTCGCCTTCCTTCAGGGCGGGCAGGTTCACCTCGCTGGAAATCTCAGCGTCGTCCACGCTTTCCTCATAAACTGAGGTAAAGCCAGCAAACTTCTTGTGTTCGCCATAGAAGCGCAGCCCCACGCCATCGCCGTTCATTTCGGCGGTCATGGTTTCATACAGGGCGGGCATCATCTGGCTGGCCAGGAAACGGTTGTAGATCAGGCGATAGAGGTTATACTGCTCCTTGGTCAATGAAGCCTTGATGGACTCCGGCGTGCGGCGCACATCCGTGGGACGGATGGCCTCGTGGGCGTCCTGGGCATTCTTCTTGCCCTTGTATTCAATGGGCTTTTCGGGCAGATAGTCCTCACCGAAACGCTCGGGGATATAGGCACGCAGAGCCGACATGGCTTCATCGCTGATGCGTACAGAGTCGGTACGGATATAGCTCACGATACCCTGGGTGCCCTCGCCCTCCAGGTCAACGCCCTCGTAGAGCTGCTGCACCACCTGCATGGTCTTGGCGGTGGTAAAGCCCAGCTTGCGGCTGGCTTCCTGCTGCAGGCTGGAGGTGGTGAAGGGCGCAGCAGGCACCTTGCGCTTTTCACCCATCTTCACGCTGGTCACAGCAAAATGGGCATTCTCGATGCGGCGAACCGCCTCGGCGGCCTCGTCAGCATTGGAAATGGCAGCCTTCTTGCCGTCCAGGGTGTTCAGCTTGGCGTTGAAGAAAGCCTTGCGTCCACGGCTCTGGGGCAGCTGTGCCTTGGCGGTCACATCCCAGTATTCTTCGGGGATAAAGGCCTCGATGTCCTGCTCGCGCATCACCACCATGCGGGTGGCCACAGACTGCACACGGCCGGCAGAGAGACCCTTCTTGACCTTCGCCCACAAAAGCGGGCTGATCTTGTAGCCCACCAGTCGATCCAGCACGCGGCGCGCCTGCTGAGCGTCCACGCGATCCATGTCCAGCATACGGGGAGATTTCAGCGCCTGCTGGATGGCCTTCTTGGTCACCTCGTGGAACTCGATGCGGCAGGGTTTGGTGGTATCCATGCCCAGCACCTTGGACAGGTGCCAGGAGATGGCCTCGCCTTCGCGATCCGGGTCAGTTGCGAGATAGATCTGGGAGGCGTTCTTGGCCTCTTTGCGGATGCGGGTCAGAATGTCGCCACGGCCACGGATGGTGATATATTTCAGCTCAAAGTCATTTTCAGGATCCACGCCGATCTGGGATTTGGGCAGGTCGCACACATGTCCCTGGGAGGCTTCCACCTTGTACCCCTTGCCCAGGAATTTGCCGATGGTACGCGCCTTGGCGGGAGACTCCACAATAATCAGTTTCTGTTTGGTTGCAGCCATTTCAGCTACGCCTCCAATACAAATAATTTATACTTTACCAAAGGTTTTGCCGGGAAGGGATTTCACCAGCCCCAGAATGCTCAGCATCGTCAGTTCGCCCGAAAGCGTGGGTGCATCGAAGCCGGTGGCGTCTGCCAATTCATCATAGGACATTTCCCGCTGGTTCAGCAGCGCGAAGATCTTGCGCTGGGCGTCGCTCAGCGGTGGCAGAGCCGCCTTTTGCTGGGTGCTTGGGGCTGGCGGAACATCATCCCAATGCATATCTTCCAGAATATCCTGTGCGCTGGCAAAATAGCTTGCGCCGTCCCGCAAAAGTTGATGCGCACCCTCCGCCCATTCCGAGCCGATGTTGCCGGGGTAGGCATACACTTCCCTGCCCTGATCCAGCGCATGGTTCACGGTGGTCATGCTGCCGGAGCGCACCAGTGCTTCCATCATAACGACTGCTTTGCTCAGGCCAGAAATGATCCTGTTGCGCACCGGGAAATGCCATGGCATGGCCGGGCAGCCGGGCGGATATTCGCTCAGCAGCAGACCGCCATTGGCAACGATGCGTTCCTTCAGGTCGTGGTTGGACACAGGATAATCGATATCCAGTCCGCAACCCATCAGCGCCACCGTGGGACTTCCGCCCTCCAGGCAGCCCAGGTGCGCCGCGGTATCAATGCCCATGGCCAGGCCGCTGATGATAGTCACGCCAGCCTGACTCAACTCGCAGGCGATCTTGAAGGTTGCGTCGATGGTGTTGGGTGCAGCCTTTCGGGTGCCGACAATGGCAATGCACTTGCCCATCAGGCAGTCCAGGTCGCCACGGTAGAACAGCAGTGCAGGAGGATCGGCAATGCTGCGCAGCATATCCGGATAGTGGGCGTCATCCATGCCGATGATGCCCATTTGCTCGCGCTGCATGGCAAGCATCATCTGATGCATGGCCTCCGGTGTTGCTTGCTCCCGCAAAAACTCTATCTGCGCCAGCGCCATGTAGGGCTTCAGGCATTTGCCTTTGTCCCGCAGAAAGCGGTCGTAAACCGCCTCTGCCGAGCCAAAATCCTGCATGATCTTCTGCACCACATCCGAATGAACCTGGGCGTAGGTCAGCCATGCACGACAGCCGTCTTCACGTGTGTAACGCATAGCTCACCTCCTCAATGGCTGAATATGGTATTTATTCCCAGCAAATGTGTTTTTGCAAACTTGCTTAAGGAAAATGCAATTCGCTACCTATGCTAACATATCTTACAAAAAAAATCAACTTCATAATTTATGCGTCATTTGTCGAATGAAAAAGAGCTGCAATCACGTGCAGCTCCGGTTTGATTTACTTCCAATACTTGCCGTCCAGCTCGCGATACTGAATAGCCTCCGCCACGTGCGCCGTGGAGATCTTCTCCTCGCCCGCCAGGTCGGCAATGGTGCGTGCCACCTTCAGCACGCGGCCATAGGCACGCATACTCATGCCCATGCGATCCACCGCCATGTGCAGCACCTGGGTGGCCTCTGGCGTCAACTCGCAATAGCGCTTGCTAAGCCGTGCGTCCAGCTGGGCATTGCAATGGATGCCATCCTGCGCATACCGTTCCTGCTGCAGTTCGCGGGCTTTGCGCACACGCTCCGCTACCACCGCAGAGGATTCCGCAGGTCGGGACTGGTTGATCTCCTTCACCGGAACAGCATCCACCTCAATCTGAATGTCGATTCGATCCAGCAGCGGCCCGGAAACGCGGTCGAGATAGCGTCTGATCTCATGCTGAGAGCAGCGGCAAGCCCGCTGCTTGCTGCCGTAATAACCGCAGGGACAGGGGTTCATGCTGGCCACCAGCATGAAGTTGGACTGATACTGCGCCTGGTTCTGCACACGGGTCACGGATACCACGCCATCCTCCAGGGGCTGACGCAGGGCTTCCAGGGCGTTGCGGCTGAACTCAGGCAGCTCGTCCAGAAACAGCACGCCATTGTGCGCCATGGAAACCTCGCCGGGACGTGCCTGCGTGCCGCCGCCGATCAGCGAAGCCACCGATGCGGAATGGTGGGGCGCACAGAACGGCCGCGTGACCATCAGTCCTTTGCCAGCGCCAAGCTTGCCTGCAATGGAGTGGATGCGGGTCGTCTCCAGCGCTTCCTCAAAATTCAGGGGCGGAAGGATGCCCGGCAGGCATCGCGCCAGCATGGTTTTACCGGAACCTGGCACACCGATCATCAGCATATTGTGTCCACCGGCAGCGGCCACTTCCAGGGCACGGCGAGCGCCAAGCTGACCCTGCACCTGGGAGAGATCAACGGCACAATGCGCCTCGCTGAGTATCTCCTCATAGCAGCGCTGGATCTGGGCGGGAATGTGCTCCTTGCCCTTCAGATGATCCACCACCTGTGCCAGGTTCCTCGCGGGATAGACGCGAATGCCTTGAATGCAGGCCACTTCCTCCGCGTTGGCTTCCGGCAGGATGACCTCTTCAATGCCCTGCTCGCTGGCGCTGATCACCATGGGCAGCGCGCCGCGAACCGGCTGCAGGGAGCCATCCAGCGACAATTCGCCCAGCAGCAGCGTCCGGGTCAGATCCATGGACTCCATCTGGCGGGAGGCCATCAGCACGCTGACAGCAATGGGCAAGTCAAAGGCGGGACCGGCCTTCTTGGTATCGGCAGGCGCCAGGTTCACCGTGAGCCGTGCAATAGGCATGGCGTAGCCGGAATTGACAATGGCTGCGCTGACACGGTCACGGCTCTCCTTCACCGATGCATCCGGCAGGCCGATGATTTCCAGCGCGGGTATACCGTTGGCTGCATAGACCTCCACCGTAACAGCAAAGCCGTTCACACCACTCAGGCCATAGCCCAGCGTTCTTGCCAGCATGAGGACACTCCCCCTCCGTTTTGCTTATGCGTAGTACACTCTCATAAACTGCTTCATCAAGTCCAGCCACCATTCCGGCGTCAGCACGCCGCTGGCGTAGGGATAATACGCCACAAAGAACAACACGCTGAGGATCAGATAGGCGATCAGCAGAATGCGTCCCACCCGCGGTGCCTTCTGGTACAGCCAGTAGAACATCAGCACCGTGCCGAGGATCAGGAACGGGATGCTGGCGAAATAGTGATAGATATAGGTTCCGCGGGGCACCAGCACCCAGGGCAGGAACTGTGCCAGCAAGCCAATCAGCACAAAAGCAGGTGCAACGCTCCAGCTGGTGCTGCTCCAATGCAGCACAGCGCTGTTGCCCTCCAGCACATAGCAGCGGCGCTTGAACCACACGCCCAGGGTTACCGCCACGCCCGCCAGACCCACAAGCCACACGGCAGGATTGCCGAAGCAGAAGATGGAGAAGCTGTACCCCTCCGGCGTGAAGGACGCCATAGCGTAGTACATGGGGCGCTGGATCAGCGGCCACTCGTACCAGGGGGAATAGAAGGGATGATCCATGCCCAGGCCGGGCGTGGAGTGGTAGTTCAGCATGCCCTCCTGCGCCTTCCAAACCATGGCGATGAAATCCGCCAGGTTTTCCTTGTGGGCATAGGCGAAATATGGAATGTAGGACAGGAGGTAGATGATCACAGGCACCAGCACAAAGAACAGCAGGCACCACAGACACAGGATGATCACCCGTCGCCAGGCATTGGCGCTGCGCTGGTGCAGCTCGCCATCTGGATCGTTATCCATCAGCGCTCTGGCTTCATTGGCCAGCTTCAGGTGGCGCAGGCAAGTCCAGAAGAACAATACCGCCAGGCCAATGCCTGCATACACGCCGATCCACTTGCTGGCCACGCTGCAGCCCATGAAGAAGCCGCAGAAGGCCAGGTCAGGCAAGAGCTTCTTCACCGGCTCCAGCACAATGTCCCGCTGCATGAACCGCAGCATGAACAGATAGCTCAGGATGATAAACAGCACCGGGAAGCTGTCGATGGTGGCAATGCGGGTCTGGGTGAAGTGCATGCAGTCCACCGCCATCAGCAGCATGGCGGCAAAGGCCAGCCCTGTGCGCTTGGTGAGCTGCTTGCCCAGCACATACATGGCAGGCAGCATCAGGATACCCGCCAGCGCCCCGGCAAAGCGCCAGCCAAAGGGCGTCATGCCGAAGATGCCCACAAACCAGCTCATGATCACCTTGCCCAGCGGCGGGTGGCTGGTCTCATAGGGCACGGTACCGTTGAGGTGTTCAAAGGCGGTGCGGGCGTGGTAGATCTCATCGAAATAGGTGCTGTTGTACCAGCTGGGCTCGCCCTCCAGGGTGTCCTGCTCGTCCAGCAGATTGGCGGGGTCAGACAGCGCGGGCGATTCAGCATTGGCGTTCCTCGCCTCCACGACCTTGGCGGGAATGCGCTCGCCGTCGATATCCCGGAAGATCACTTCATTCAAAATCAGACTGATCTGCTGGGCGGTAATGCGTACATACCGGCCGGACAGCCGCTGCACGTCGTCTGCATCATTCACGGAGGAATAGGCGCGGGTGCCATCGGCCTTTTCGTAGCTGGGCGCAAGGTACTTCCAGCGGAAGCATTGCCCCTGGGCCATTTCAGCCCAGTATTCCTGCGACCAGCTTTCCATATCGTCGCTGGTGGCCACGGAGAAATCGTGATAGCTCACCTGGGCGAAATACAGCATGGAGAAGTCCTCGTGCCTCTCCCCCAGGTCGATGATGACCGATTCATTATAAGCGGTGGATGTCCACGGATTCTGCGGTGCCTTGGTGCTGCCCAGGTTGCACAGGCACACCACCGCGTAGATCGCAGTAACCGTCAGCATCAGCACCCAGTCCAGCGGCTTCCAATGCAGGCGATGGTCGGTGCGGAAGTTCAGCACATGGCGGGGGGTCTCGTGGAAATGCTGCACAGGGAAAACAGGCTGGGGCTTTTCGTCCAGCTTTTCCGGAATGCTCTCCACGCAGATCCTTTGCGCCGTCCACACAGACAGCAGGACACACAGTACATTCACCACGGACACAGCCATGTTCAGCGGCAGGGTATCGTTGTTCAGGTGCCCCATGGAGGAACCCAGGCGCAGGGAATTATCCAGCACAATGCCTTCGTTGATCAGCACCGTGCAGGAAAGCACCGCCAGCAGCACCAGGGTACGCCTGTCGCGGTGCAGCACAAAGGCCGCCGCCAGCAGGAACAGCGCCGGGAACAGATAGCGCTCGTGCATCTTCACGCCCAGCACATACAGGATGATGAACAGCACCGCGCCCAACAGCGGCACATGGCGCAGATTGCCGCTGCGGATGTACATGGGCAGAATGATGGCAAAGGCCAGACCCATGGTGGTGCCGCCCAGCACGCCCCAGCTGACGTTCAAGAAAGCCATCACCACATAGGCGGCGGTGAAGGCGAACATCAGCACAGGCTCGGCATAGCGCAGCTTCATGCCCCGCTGACGGAAGAGAAGCGTAATGCCCCACCCCAGCGTCATGGCAGCCAGGCACACCGCAGGCAGCCAGCCGGAGGCAGCATTGATGTCCACCCAGTTGGCCTTGAACAGGTAGTAGAAGTTCGCTGTGTTCACCGTGGCATAGGGATAGGAAGCCAGGGTGTTTTTGTACTTTTCGATCAGCCAACCGGGCTGCTGATGGATGCTGAAGGGAATGATGATCACCGCTGCCACGGCAGCAGAAATCCCAAGGCCGATCAGCATTTGCTTTGTGTTTTCCTTGTGCTTGATCCAGTCCAGTACGATCACCAACAGCCCCAGCGGTCCAAGCATCAGCGCCTGGGGCTTGATCAGGATGCACAGCACATACACCGGCAGCAGAGCCGCCCACTTGCGGCGTACAGCCAGCATACCCACCACCATCAGACCAAGGCACAGCACGCTGTCGATCTGGCACCAGGCGGCGCTGTTGAGGAACATGGCAGGATTGAAGGCCACAAACAGACTCAATACCTCTGCCTGCTTGCGGCTGAATTTCTCGCTGCGGGCAAAGTGGTAGATTAGATAAGCGCCAATGATATCGCACAGGATGGGTACCAGCTTGTGATAGAACGCCTCCAGCACCGGGGTTCCGCTCAGGTCTGCCAGCCAGTCGGCAAAGCCCATCACATAGATGTAAGCGGGCGTATAATCGCAGAAGGAGGTGCTTTGATAGAACTGCGCCGCACCCACGCTGGACATGGTGTTGCCCCAGGCGCGGAAGCAGTTCACGTCAACCTGGTAGCCCTCTACCACAATGGCGATGGCGATTCGGTAAGCCAGCGCTGTGATCAGCAGAATGCCATAGCTCACAGAAGGTAGACGCTTCTCCTGCAAATCACGCTTGTCCTGCATCACATAGGTGGCCATCCAGGCGGCTGCTGCCAAATAGGCGGCGGAGATCACCAGCAGCCAGGGGGCAAAGGGCTTTGCCGGGTCTTCGCCATCGTCACCAATATCGATAGCATCAAAGCGCACAGGTGTGGTATCCTTGAACCAAAGGGAGGCCACGCCGTCCCCGGGCACAGCATCCACTTCCCGCAGGGACAGATGATCAAACATGGCCTTGCCCTGGCTTTCGCCGCTGTAGCCGCCCACACGGGCAAAGACCGTTACTTCATACTGATCCTCGCCCGTCTCGCCATACAGCTCCACGTAATGCCATTGGCCATCGGCTTCATAAACGCTTTCGGAAAAAACATAGAGATCCTTCACCGACAGGTTCGCGCCGCGGCCGCTGTCCAGCATATTGTCCACCTTGATCCAGCCGGACAGGCAGTATAGCGTGCTGGGGATGACCTCCACCCGCTGGGCAAAGCGCGCGTCATTCATGCCGATGTTGTTGACCACCGCGCTGCGCTCGCCAGCAAAGGCGTCCTCGCTGACGGCATAGGTTGTATAGCCCGTTTGGGTCACATAGGCATCGGTATACCAGCCCACGGGCAGGCCATCGGCATTCAGCTCTTCAAAGCTGGGGTTGGTCAGCAGGTTTTCCTCGCCCATGGCAGCCAGGGGAAAGGCCAATACCATTATCATGATCGCCAGAAGAAGCGCTTCAATTCGCCTGTGCATCATGACACCTCGTTTCACATGGAATTCCCGCGCTTACAGAGCGCCGGGCATAAACGCATTGGGAATGTGGAGCAGCCCGCTGGCAGTGATCTCCACCACATCAAAACGAACGGGACGATCCATCCATTCCCGCTGCACCAAAAAAGCCTGTGCCGCGTGGAGCATCCGCCGCTGCTTGGCAGGCGTAACGGCCAGCAGCCCCTCGCCAGCCCTGCCCCTTGGGCGATACTTGACCTCCACCATCACGATGGTCTCGCCATCCTGCATGATCAGGTCGATCTCCCCATCCTGGGCGCGGTAGCGACGCTCCAGGCATAGCATACCCAAACTGAGCAGATAGCTTTCCGCCTGGGCTTCGCCTTTCAGTCCTGCATCATACTGTTTCATAGGCAGAAATTCTTGATAAAGCTGCGCCGGTGATAGGGACAGGGGCCGATCTCCTTCAGCGCGGCAATATGCTCCGCGGTGCCATAGCCCTTGTTCCGCGCAAAGCCGTATTGGGGGTAGATCTCGTCCAGCTGGATCATCTGCCGGTCACGCACTACTTTCGCCACGATGCTGGCCGCAGCAATGGAATAGCTGGTTGCGTCGCCCTTGATGATGGGGATCTCCATGCCCTTCAAGCCCAGGTTGGTCACCGCATCGATGAGGTACACATCCGCGGGCACCTGTTCGGCGGCCTGGCGCATGGCCTTCTTGGTGGCCTGGAGGATGTTGATCTCGTCGATCTCCTCAGGCGTGGCCTGACCGATGCCGATATACAGCGCGGTGTCCAAAATCTGCTGATAGACCTTCTCCCTGCGGCTCTCGCTGAGCTTCTTGGAGTCGTCCACCCACTCGATCAACGGTTCCTTGGGCATGGCCACGCAGGCCACCACCACATTCCCCGCCAGGGGGCCGCGGCCGACCTCGTCCATGCCAGCCACCACCAGACCCTGCGTCCAGAAGGGCTCGTCCGTGGCGGCCAGCAGGCGAACCTTTTCGGCACGATTAATCTTCGCCATGGGGTTCCTCCTGCTTTGCACCAGGGATAGTCAGGCGCTGCTTCTCATTTTTACGGGGCATTTCCAGGGTGATGCGCCCCAGCTTGCCAGCGCGGAATTCATCCAGCACCACAGAGCAGCAGCGGTCATAGTCGCACACGCCGCCCTTCATCAAAAAAC
Organism: Clostridia bacterium; assembly: GCA_017463245.1. GTDB lineage: Bacteria > Bacillota > Clostridia > Christensenellales > Aristaeellaceae > UBA11524. The sequence continues at coordinate 55,627 of JAFTPN010000072.1, read as the reverse complement.
CGCGGCCTTTGCACACAGCCTCCAGCAGCTCCTCACCCTTCAGGGTGGCATCGTTAAAGCGGAAACGCTCCAGCACGGCTTCAGGCTTCACCTGGAGCATATCCTGCAGGAGGTGAATGGTCAGCATGGCCAGATCCACCACGTCGTCCTTCACCGTGCCGATGTAGCACAGCCTGCGGGCGGCCACCTGATCGTCCAGGCGAGGCCAGAGCAGACCGGGCGAGTCCATCAGCTCCAGATAGGGATTGATGCGCACCCATTGGTTGGAACGGGTCACGCCGGGGCGGTCGCCGGTCTTGGCGATGCTGCCGCCGTGGAGCTTGTTGGTAAAGGTGCTTTTGCCCACATTGGGCACGCCTACCACCATAGCCTTCACCGTTTTCTTGATGCCGCGCTGGGCAGCACGCTCCACGGTTTCGCGGGCAGCACGCTCGATCACCGTCATGGCGTCCTTGGCTTTGCCGGCGTTGGCATTATAGCTCACCGCATCCAGACCCTGCTTGCGGAATTCATTCAGCCAGGCAGAGGTGGCCTGGGGATCGGCCAGGTCGGCCTTGTTCAAAAGCAGCACACGCTTCTTGCCGCTGATCAGCTTGTCCAGATCAGGATTGCGGCTGGCATGGGGCAGGCGGGCATCGCACAGCTCGATCACCACATCCACGCGCCCCAGCTGATCGGCCAGGAGCCGCTTGGCTTTGGCCATATGTCCAGGATACCAGTTGATCTCCATATCACACCTCAATGGTCATAATCATACAAAGGTATCATACCATTGTTTCCCTGAAAATCCAAGCGAATTTTTCTTTAATAAATGGTCACAGTTTCCTCACCTTCAGTTCCATGTTGTAAAACCTTGCATCATCACCCGAAAAAAACATGGCAATTTATCCACCTTTGTCGTATAATGAAGTATCGTGTGAAAGGAGGCTGTGCCTGTGATGAACAACAACTACCAGCGGAAGTTCCGTTCTCAGACGTATCGGAATGCCGCTGCGCCCGAGCCGCCGCGCCGCAAAGCGCCCAAGCCCCGCAGGCGTCGCTCCCTGCTTGCCACGATCCTGATGATCATTGGCGCCGTCACCGTTCTGGTGCTATTGATGCGCTACGCCATCGTTCCCCTGCTGGTGATGCTGCCGCAATGGCTGGGAGGTGCCGCATGAAGGGCTTTCTCCGCTGGCTGAGCCGCGTGGCCGCCACCGTTGTCACCGTGGTGCTGATCATCGTGCTGCTCCCCTATGCTTCCCAGCTGGCTTCCGCCGTGCTGCCAGATCTCAGCGGTGCTGCAATGAACACCTCCATCCTCCTGTCCCACAAGATGGAAAACAGCGCCCGGCTGGAGACCTCCTTCATCGAGGATGAAGGCATCCTGAACTCAACCACCAGCGCCATGTTCATCGGTCAGGTGCAGAGCGTGAATATCCAGTATATCTACCGCGCCAGCATCGGCATTGACCTGAGTAAGGTGAAGATGAACGTCCGCGGCAGCACCATCACCCTGACGCTTCCCCCGCCGGAGATCCTCAGCGACAGCATCACACCCCAGCAGGTGGAGAAGAACGACTTCTGGTATCCCCTCACCGAGTCCCGCCGCCAGAAGATCCTCGACGACGAACTGACGCTGTGCCGCCAGCGCTGCCTGGACGAGTACCTCAACTCCGACGAAGCCTGGCAGAACACGCTTTCCGCCATGGAAAACACCATTTCCGGCTGGCTTGCCGCATCGTCCTCCGGGGTCACGGTGCGATATGAACAGAGCAACGCAAAGTAAACCCATGCAGCCTGACGTGCTTTTCCGCCGTCAGGCTGTGTTATGTCAAACTGGCGTTGTTTTTCCCCGGTTTTTTGCTTGACAACTTGTGTATTGGGTGTATAATATCTGCATATTTATGCGCACTGCGCGCATAAAAGGAGGATGACCATGGCGATCAAGGTTTTTATCGATGGTAAGGAAGGCACCACCGGCCTGCGCATCTTCGACCGGCTGGCTGGTCGAACCGATATAGACATGCTGACCCTCACCGAGGACAAGCGCAAGGATCCCGTTGCCCGCAAGGAATGCCTGCACGAGGCCGATATTGCGATCCTCTGCCTGCCGGACGCAGCGGCCAAGGAGTCCGTTGCCCTGGCCGAAGGCAGCAAGGCGCGCATCCTGGATACCTCCACGGCGCACCGCATCCAGCAGGGTTGGGTGTACGGCTTTCCGGAGCTCTCCCTGCACCAGCGCGAGGCCATCACCATTGGCGATAAGGTGGCCGTCCCCGGCTGTCACGCCAGCGGCTTTGTGGCGCTGGCCGCTCCCCTGGTGAAGCTGGGCATCATCCCCAAGGATGCGCTGCTGACCTGCTTCTCTCTCACCGGCTACTCCGGCGGCGGCAAGAAGATGATCGCCGAATACGAGGGCAGCGAGCGCAACATCGCCCTGGACAGCCCCCGGCAATATGGCCTGACCCAGCAGCACAAGCATCTGCCTGAGATGCAGCACGTTCCCGGCCTGGCCGCCACGCCCATCTTCGCCCCCATCGTTGCGGATTTCTACAGCGGCATGGAGGTCACCATTCCCCTGTTTGCCAGTCAGGTGAACTGCGGCGAGCATCCCATCGAGGAGATCACCGCCGCGCTGAAGGAGCACTACTTCGGCAGCCCCATCGTAAAGGTGCTTTCCCAGGAAGAGGTTGCCGACATGAAGGGCTTTGTGGCCTCCAACGCCCTTTCCGGCCACGACGGCATGGAGCTGATGGTGCTGGGCAACGACGAGCGCATTCAGCTGGTTTCCCGCTTTGACAACCTTGGCAAGGGTTCCTCCGGTGCAGCGCTGCAATGCCTGAACCTGATGATGGGACTGGACGAGACCTTTGGCCTTAACCTTGCGTAAACATAGCATATTCAGGAGGAGATATCCATGAAACATATCCAAGGCGGCGTGTGCGCACCCCAGGGCTTCAAGGCAGGCGGCGTGCATTGCGGTGTACGGAAAAACAAGTCCAAGCGCGACCTGGCCATGATCCTCAGCGAGGTGCCTGCCTCTGCTGCTGCCGTGTACACCCAGAACCTGGTGAAGGGCGCCCCCATTTATGTGACCCAGCGCAACATTGCCGATGGCGTGGCGCAGCTGGCCATCTGCAACAGCGGCAACGCCAACACCTGCAACGCCAACGGCGAGGAGATCGCCTGGGAGATGTGCAAGCTGGCCGGTGCAGCCGCAGGCGTCGCCCCGGAGAACGTCATCGTGGCCTCCACGGGCGTCATCGGGCAGCCCCTGCCCATCGAACCCATTGCAAGCGGCGTTGCTCCTCTCTTCGCCGCCCTGAACAACAACGGCTCCACCGAGGCTGCCGAGGGCATTATGACCACTGACACCCGCCTGAAGGAAGTGGCGGTGGAGTTCACCGCTGGCGGCGTGACCTGCAAGCTGGGCGGCATTGCCAAGGGCAGCGGCATGATCCACCCCAACCTGGCCACCATGCTGGTGTTCCTCACCTGTGACGCAGCCATCGCCCCTGCCATGCTGAAAAAAGCCCTCTCCGACGACGTAAAGGACACCTTCAACATGGTCTCCGTGGACGGCGATACCTCTACCAACGACATGGTGTGCATCATGGCCAACGGCAAGGCCGGCAACGCACTGATCGATGCCGAGGGTGAGGATTACGCTGCCTTCTGCGCCGCGCTGAACGAGGTCACCACCACCCTGTGCCGCATGATCGCCAAGGATGGCGAGGGAGCATCCCACCTGCTGACCTGCATCGTCAATGGCGGCAAGACCGTGAAGGACGCCAAGCTGGCTGCCAAGTCCGTGGCCTGCTCCAGCCTGCTGAAGGCTGCCATCTTCGGTGCTGACGCCAACTGGGGTCGCGTGCTGTGCGCCCTGGGCTACAGCGGTGCGGATATCGACGTGAAGAAGGTGGATGTGGCCTTCTGCTCCAATAAGGGCAGCATTTCCGTGTGCGAAATGGGCTCCAGCGTGGATTTCTCCGAGGAAAAGGCCAAGGAGATCCTGCTGGAGGACGAGGTTGAGGTTCTGGTGACCCTGCGGGACGGCGACGCCTCTGCCACCGCCTGGGGCTGCGACCTGACCTACGACTATGTGAAGATCAACGGCGACTACCGCACCTGATGGAGGGATACACGATGACGAATCAGTTCAACAACAGCCAGCGCGCCCAGGTGCTGGTGGAAGCCCTGCCCTATGTGCAGAAGTACAATGGCAAGATCGTTGTGGTGAAATACGGCGGCAATGCCATGATCAACGAAGAACTCAAGCACGACGTGATGCGCGACATGGTGCTTCTGCACCTCATCGGCGTGAAGGTGGTGCTGGTGCATGGCGGCGGGCCTGAGATCTCCGCCATGCTCAAGCGCGTTGGCAAGCAGTCTGAATTTGTGGACGGCCTGCGCGTCACCGACGAGGAGACCAGCGAGATCGTGCAGATGATCCTGGCGGGCAAGATCAACAAGAGCCTGGTTGCCAAGCTGGACAACCTGGGCGGCCGCGCCATGGGCATCTGCGGCATGGACGGCGGGCTGATCAAGGCTCGCATGATCGACGAGCGCTTGGGCTATGTGGGCGAGATCACCAAGGTGGATCCCCAGCCCATCCTCGACCTGCTGGAAAAGGGGTACATCCCCGTGGTGTCCACCATCGGCTGCGACGAAACGGGCCATGTGTACAACATCAATGCCGATACCGCTGCTGCGGCCATCGCCTCCAGCCTGAAGGCCGAAAGCCTCATCTCCATGACGGACACCCCCGGCCTTTTGAAGGACGCCAACGATCCCACCTCCCTCATCCGCCGCATCGACCTGAAGGGCATTGAAGATCTGAAGGCCGACGGCACCATTTCCGGCGGCATGATCCCCAAGGTGGACTGCTGCGCCAAGGCCATTGAGGATGGCGTGCGCAAGGTGTTCATCATCGATGGCCGCATCCCCCACGCCCTGCTGATGGAGACCCTCACCAACGAAGGCCTCGGCACCATGTTTAAGAAGGAGCTGGTGTGAGATGAATACCAAGCAGACCGACCTGACCTACGTCGCCAACACCTATGGCCGCTTTGACGTGGCGCTCCAGCAGGGCTGCGGTGCCACCTATGCGGACGAGGACGGCAAGAAGTACATCGACTTTGGCAGCGGCATCGCCGTGAACACTTTCGGCACCTGCGATCCCGAATGGGTGGCCGCCGTGACCGATCAGCTGAACCAGATGGGGCATGTGTCCAACCTGTATTACTCCGCGCCTCAGGCCAGGCTGGCGCAAATGCTGTGCGAAAAGACCGGCATGAAGAAGGTCTTCTTCGGCAATTCCGGCGCAGAGGCCAACGAGTGCGCCCTGAAAATTGCCCGCAAGTACGGCGAAACCACCGGACGCAGCACCATCGTGACGCTGAAAAGCAGCTTCCATGGCCGCACCATCGCCACTCTGGCCGCCACCGGCCAGGACAAGTTCCATGAGCATTTCGGCCCCTTCCCCGAGGGCTTCTGCTACGTTACGCCCGGCGACACCGCCGAACTGACTGCCGCGCTGACCTCCGGCCAGGTTTGCGGCGTCCTGATGGAAGTGGTGCAGGGCGAGGGCGGTGTGAATGTGCTGGACAAGGACTATGTGCAGCTGGCCGCCAAATTGTGCCAGGAAAATGATATTCTCTTCATGATCGACGAGGTGCAGACCGGCAATGGCCGCACCGGCAAGCTCTACGGCTATATGCACTATGATGTGCAGCCCGATGTATTCACCACCGCCAAGGGGTTGGCTGGCGGCCTGCCCATGGGCGCCTGCATCATCGGCGAAAAAGCTGAAAGCGTGCTGGGCAAGGGCGACCACGGCTCCACCTTCGGCGGCAACCCCATTTGTGCTGCCGGTGCGGTGAATGTCCTCTCCCGCCTCACGGACGAGCTGCTGAGCGATGTGACGGCCAAGAGCGAGTACATCCGCAAGGAGCTGGAAGGTTGCCCTGGCGTGAAGGGCGTGACTGGCCTTGGCCTGATGCTGGGCGTCGCTACCGAGAAATCCAATGCCCAGGTGGCCGCCGATTGCCTGCGCGATGGCCTGCTGGTGCTCACCGCCAAGGATAAGGTTCGCCTGCTTCCCCCGCTGAATATTTCTTTTAAAGAATTGCAGCAGGGAATCGCCATTCTGAAAAAGAATCTATAACATATGACAATGCGCGCTGTTGCCAGCGCGCATTTTTCGGAGGACGCCCCCTTGAAAACATTGATCGACTGGCATCGCCAGCATTATCCCCTGATGGAACCACAGGACGTGGTGAAGCTTGTGTTCCAGGCCATGCTGGGCTGCGGCCACCTGCTTGGTGATGAAGCCCTTGTGGCGCAGCGCATTGCCACGGAGATGGAGGACATCACCCTCTCTGCCGACGAGCCGCTGACGGAACCCCTGGGTGATGCCTATGTTCGCCTGAACCTGCGCCGTGCCAAAGCTGATGGCATGCCGCCGCTGTGGATCGCCCGGCTGATGAAGGCTTCTACGCCCGAACAAGCCTATACCCGGCAGGATGTAGTGCAAGCCATTGCCGAACTTGGTGATACGGAGACCACGGCCGTTGCGCAGCGTCTGCTGGACGAACCCGCCTGGCTGCCCAGCCACACCCCGGCCTATCATGCAGCCTACGTCCCGGCCTATCGTGTGATCAGCCGCCGCAGCGCCAGGGCACTTCCCATGCTGCAAACCGCCACAAAGCTGCTGGAAAAGCCCCGTGTGCTGATCTGCATCGACGGCCCCTGCGCCAGCGGCAAGTCCACCCTTGGTGCTCTGCTGCAATCCGTGCTGGATGCTGCGCTGATCCCCATGGACGACTTCTTTTTGCCCCATCCGCAAAAGACACAGGAGCGCCTCGCCCAGCCCGGCGGCAATGCCGACTGGGAACGCCTGGTGGAGGAATTCCTCACCCCCTGGGTGAACCGCCAGCCTGCCAGCTATCGCCCCTATGACTGCCACGCCAATGCGCTGGGCGATGCTGTTTACGTGCCAGACAGACAGTTCACCATCATCGAGGGCAGCTATTCCCTTCTGCCCGCCATCGGTCAGCACGCAGACCTGCGGGTGTTCCTCACGGTGGAGGCTGAGGTGCAGCAGCAGCGCATCCTGAAGCGCGACGGTGAACGGATGCTGCAAATGTTCAATCAGCGCTGGATACCGCTGGAGCAGGCCTATCACGCAGCCTATAGCTTGCCAGATCAGTCCTGCCTGGTGCTTCCCTCGGATGAACAGCTGACATAAGCCGTCACCTGCCTTTTGGCCTGCTGTATCCGCCGAACAACGGCATCATACTGGCTGTGATGCGGCACATACGCATCCCGACTTACGGTCGGTTTGTTCAAACGCAAAACCGACTCCGACCGTCCGTCACCATCAGTCGGTTTTGTAACAGGCCGTTCTTCCGGCTGTTTCTGGCTTTGCCAGCATATCCATTTCTCTTTTTGCTCCTGGCTCGACAGCGCCGCAAAGGGCGAGGTCGCCGCTGGTTCCTTCATCGTCCATTCCCCCTTTTCCCTGATTACCACATCCTATGCGAAGCGCCCCGCTTCGTGACACAAAGGAGCTGTAAGCATGAGCATTACCGGCATCAGCAAGGAAATCCAGGTTCAAGGCCGCAAGATTACCTTTTTCAACCAGCGCAACAGGGATTGGTCCCACCCCTATGCCTACCATAACTCGGAGACCCTGTCCTCCGCCGGGTGCGGCATTTTCTCTCTGTGCCATTGCGCTCAATGGCTCACCGGGCATGTGCAGGCGCCGGAAAAATGGGCGGATTTCTCCTGTGCCAACGGAGGCCGTGGTGACGACGGTACTGACCGCCCCGCCCTGCTTCATGCCCTGATGGCCACCGGCACCAATGGCCTGCTTGGCCTGCGCTATGAGGAGGATGGCCTGCGCAACGACCTGGACACGCTGTACTCCTTCCTGCTGAACGGCGAGGGCGTGGCGCTGTGCAACCTGCGTGTGGGGCACATCGTCAGCCTGGTGGCTGCCAGGGAGAAGGATGGCGTGAAGCAGGTACTGGCCATCGACAGCTACAGCGAGAGTGCCTCCGAAAAGGTGCGGGATCATGTGATCGAGGTGCTTCCCGGCAGCGAGGTCACCTATGCTGTGAAGAACCAGTCCGGCCTGATCGTAGGCGAAAGCACCGCCTACGCCGCCTTCTGGGTGGAGGCCAGCCTTCCCCGTGATTTCAATTTGCTTCATCGCATCTAAACATACAGGAGGAATGCTACCATGGAGAATATCAAGCTTTCGTATGGACAATGCACCGCCGAGATCCAGCTTAAGGGCGCACAGATCGCCTCCTTCAAGGGCGCGGATGGCCGCGAGGTCATCTGGCAGGCCGACCCCAATGTGTGGGCGCAGCATGCCCCGGTGCTGTTCCCCATCTGCGGCTCCGTGAAGGACAACCAGATCAGCATTGATGGACAAGTCTACCCCATGAACAAGCACGGCTTCACCCGCAACCCCGTCTTTCAGGTAGCCAAGCAGGGCGAGGACTTTGTGGAACTGATCCTCACGCCCACGGAAGAAAGCAAGCCCATGTACCCCTTCGACTTCGTTTTCCATGTGACCTACACCCTGCTGGAAAACGGCTTCACCACCACCTTTCTGGTGGAGAACCGTTCTGACAAGGTAATGCCCTTCTGCGTGGGCGGCCACCCGGCCTTCGTTTGTCCCATGGAGGAAGGTGCTGCATTCACCGACTATCAGCTGGTGTTCCCCCAGGTGGAGGATGGCCGCAACTCCCTGGCGCCCGGCGGCTATTTGATCGACGGGTATGAATACCTGCCGGAATTCCACAACAGCGACACCCTGCCCCTGCGGCACGAGCTGTTCGACAGCCACGATGCGCTGATCTTCACCAACCTGAAGAGCCGCAGCGTGAAGCTGGTGCATAAGGATACAGGCAAGGGCATCCATTTCACCTTCCCCAAGATGGAAGTGCTGGCCGTTTGGTCCATGCCCAACAAGCATGCCGATTACGTTTGTCTCGAGCCCTGGCATGGCATGCCTGGACAGGTCACCGAGAGCGGCAGGTTCGAGGACAAGCCTTTCGTCACCCTGCTCCAACCCGGCCAATGCTACAAAACCTGGTATACCACCACATTGATCTGATTAAAAAGAGCGACCGCGCTGCCCATCGCAGTACGGTCGCTCTTTTTGTTTGTTCATTATTCCTGCGGCTTCTGGTTCTCTTCCACTTCGATCACAGGCGCTACAGGCTCGGCAGGCATATCTTCCTCGAAGGAAACAACTTCTTCCTCAGCAGCAGGCTCTTCCACCTCGATCACCGGCACAGCCTCTTCCACAGGGGCAGCAGGTGCTTCAGCGGGAGCTTCCTCTACCTTGGGCTTCATGGCCTTGGTCAGCGCCTCAAGGCCGCCCTCGATCTTCGTGCCCAGCTTCTTGAAGGTCGCACCCACAACATCCACGGCGTTGTCAAACTTTTCTGCCATGGTGTTCTTGGCGATCTCCGCAGCACCCTCAACGGTGTCTTCCACCGCGTCAGCTACGTCCTCGACCATATCCTCGGCGGCTTCCAGAATGGACTCCTCTTCGTCGTCCTTGTTCTCTTCCTTGGCTTCCTCATCGGTCTTTACGCCAGCCAGCTTTTCGATGCGGATGGCATTCAGCGCCTCATCCAGCTCGCTCAGCTCCTTCAGCAGCGCATCCAGCGTTTCAGGGAACTTCTCGCCCTTCTGCCACAGCTCATAGGCCTGGGCGCCAAAGTCGGACAGGATCTCCCGGCGACGGTTGACGATGTTCATCTCGTCCACCTTATACTTGGTGTTGCTGGCGATATTGGACGCCGTATTGCTGATAGCCTCCATGCTCTTCAGCCAAATGCCCTTCAGGCTCTTTCTGATCTCAGCCATGTTGCACACTCCTTTTCATTCCATGGTACTCATTCTATTTCGCTGTTATACCCGCAATTTCCTGCAAAAACGAAAATTTACCAATACAGCATCAGCTTTCCGGGCATCACAGAGAAGTCCGCCCGATCCATGGCAAGGATCTCCCCGTCCACGTTCAGCCGCATGCCCTTGGAAATGATCGTCATTTCCCTGCAGCGCTTGTGGGTGGTGATCTTGAACTTGTCGATCTTCCCCATCATCAGCCCCGGCAGGTAGAAGGGGATCTTCCAGCGGGGCTTGGTCTCCACGATCACCATGTCCAACAGGCCGTCGTCCGGCTTTGCGTCAGGGCAAACGGGGATGCCGCCGCCAATGAAGCGTCCGTTGGCAATGGAGCACAAAAGCACGTCGCGCTCCTGGGTTTCGCCATCGGCGGTGAAAGCCACATGCACCGGGTTGTAGGAAAAGATGGCGCGGAACAGCCCGATCATGTAGGGCAGAATGCCCCTTGCATACTTCTTGGCCGCCAATGTATATTCCAGCGTCTGCTCGTCAAAGCCGGTGCCGCACACATTCAGGAACATCCGCTGGTTCAGCCTGCCCACGTCCACCGGGCGAGGCTTGCCCTGAAGAATGTGCTCCAGCGCCTCCATGGGCTTCTTGGGAATATTCACCGTTTTGATAAAGTCATTTCCCGTACCCGCCGGAATGATGCCCATGGGCACGCCCGTCTCCATCAGGCCGCAGGCGACCTCATAGGCCGTGCCATCGCCACCCACGGCGATCACACCCTGGCAGCCTTCCTTGGCAGAGGCTTCCTTCGCAAGCTCCATGGCATGCTCAGGCGCAGATGTATGCAGCATTTCGTATGCAATGCCGCCCTGCTGCATCACTTCTTCGATCTGCTGCTGAATTTTCAATGCATAGCCATTCCCTGCTGCCGGATTCACGATAAAGGTGTACATCCCACACCAGCTTTCTTTGGTTCATTCATGTTCTATGCTATCGTATTCAGCGGAAATTGTCAAAGGATTTCTTATATATTGATCGAAAAATTCAGCTATTTATCACTTTCGGCATAAATCCAGCCATATTCACCAATGCTGAATTTTTATGCAAGAATTTTGCAAAAATCTATTGACTTTCCCCTTCGGCGGGCGTATAATCACCTCAATCTCAATTTGAGGAGGTAACCGCCATGAAGAAGTTCCTTGCTATGATCGCCGCTCTGGTGATGATCCTGTCCTGCACCGCCGCCATGGCTGACGACATCGTTTACGTTGCTACCAACCCCGAGTATCCGCCCTTCGAGTCCGTTGCTGACGACGGCGAGACCATCGTTGGCTACGAAGTGGATCTGCTGGATGCCATCGCTGAAAAGGCTGGCTTCGAGTATAAGTTCGAGTCCATGCAGTTCGCCTCCGTTGTGAGCAGCGTGCAGGCCAACGCCGACACCATCGGCCTGTCCGGCATTTCCATCACCCCCGCCCGTCAGCTGGAAGTCAACTTCTCTTCCCCCTACATCAACGCTGGCGTTGCTGTAATCGTGAAGGCTGACAGCCCCATCGCCGCTATCGAGGATCTGACCGGCAAGGTCATCGGCGCTCAGCTGGGCACCACCAGCGACTTCGAGGCTGAGAAGCTCGTGGGCATTGAGAATGTCGCCCAGTACAACACCTTCCTGGAGGCCGTGCTGGATCTGCAGGGCAACAAGATCGACGCTGTGTTCGTCGACCGCCCCGTGGGTGTTGAGATCCTGGCCAACCTGAACGATCCTTCCCTGACCATGCTGGACATCGAGATCGTTGCTGACTACTACGGCATTGCCGTGAACAAGAACAACACCGAGCTCCTGCAGAAGATCAACGACGCCATCGCCGCCCTGCAGCAGGAAGGTTTCTTCGACGAGCTGGACATGAAGTACTTCAACGCTACTGGCATTTCCGTTGCCGCCGAGTAATCCGAGCGTAAATATCATCTGCCGTAGAGAGTTTCCCTCTCTACGGCCTTTGTACAGTTAATGAGACGTATGGAGGGGAATCCTGTTGAACGCCGCAGTCGAAAGCATCTCCTTTTTTGAGCAGTTGTGGCTGAACATTCAGCCTGCCGTTCAGGCAAACACGCTCACCTTCTGGGAGTATCTCTACAAAGAGATCTACCTGAACGTCATCCAGGGTAATCGCTGGCTCCAGTATCTGAAGGGCCTGGGCATTACGCTGGAGGTATCCTTCTTCGCCATCCTGGTAGGCCTGGCGCTGGGTACCATCCTGGCCATCCTGCGCCTGCCCCAGGTGCAGAACATCAATTGCAAAGGCAAGGGCTTCTGGGCCAATCTCGGCGCTGTGTGCGTCAAGGCGCTGTCCAAGTTTGCCGGGCTTTATATCAATATTATGCGCGGCACTCCCCTGCTTTTGCAGGTGCTGATCATCAACTTCGGCATCTTCGGCTCCATCCGCATGGATAAGGTCATCATCGGTGTGATCGCCTGCGGCCTGAACTCCGCTGCCTACGTGGCTGAGATCGTCCGCGGCGGCATCATGTCCGTGGAAAAGGGACAAACCGAAGCCGGCCGCTCCCTTGGTCTGAGCTCCCTGCGCACGATGATCTACATCATCCTGCCCCAGGCTGCCAAGTCCGCCCTGCCCTCCATGTGCAACGAGTTCATCTCCCTGATCAAGGAGACCTCCATCCTCTCCTACATTGCCCTGACCGAGCTGACCAAGGCCGGCGACTACATCCGCTCCCGCACGTTCTCGGCATTCACGCCCTACATCGTGTCCGGTCTGCTCTACCTGATCGTTGTGCTGACGCTGACATGGCTCATCGGCAAACTGGAAAGGAGGCTGCGTAACAGTGACCACTGATATCATTATTTCCGTCAGGGGCTTGGAAAAGCACTTTGACGAAGGCAAGCTCAAGGCGCTGCAAGGCATCGACTGCGATATCAAGCGCGGTGAAGTGGTGGTCGTCATTGGCCCCTCCGGCTCCGGCAAGTCCACCTTCCTGCGCTGCCTGAACCTGCTGGAGCAGCCCAGCGCAGGCACCATCACCGTGGATGGCGCGGACATCACCGATCCCCGCACCAACATCAACAAGCATCGCGAAAAGATGGGCATGGTGTTCCAGCACTTCAACCTCTTCCCCCACATGACCATCCTGAAGAACATGACCCTGGCGCCCATGAAGCTTTTGAAGAAGTCCAAGGCCGATGCAGAAGCCAAGGCCATGGCGCTTTTGCAGCGCGTTGGCCTGGCTGACCGTGCCAATGCCTACCCCAGCCAGCTTTCCGGCGGCCAGAAGCAGCGCATTGCCATCGTTCGCGCCCTGTGCATGGAGCCCCAGGTGATGCTCTTCGACGAGCCCACCTCCGCCCTTGACCCCGAAATGGTCGGCGAGGTGCTAGACGTGATGAAGCAGCTGGCCGAGGACGGCATGACCATGGTGGTGGTCACCCATGAAATGGGCTTTGCCCGCGAAGTGGCCGACCGCGTGCTGTTTGTGGACGAGGGACGCATCATCGAGGAAGGCACCCCTGCCCAGATCTTCGAGAATCCCCAGCAGCCCCGCACCCAGGACTTCCTGCGCAAGGTGCTGTGATGGATATGCAGGAGATCAAACCCGGCATTTACCGGCACTTCAAGGGCAACCGCTACCAGGTGCTGTGCATCGCCAAGCATTCCGAAACCCTGGAGCCCATGGTGGTCTACCGCGCCCTGTATGGTGAAGGCGGCACTTGGGTTCGCCCGGCATCCATGTGGCTGGAAACCGTGGAGCGGGATGGCCAGACCTACCAGCGCTTCACCCTGGAATCAGAAGAATAAATATGCTTCAAGCCCCGACAAGAAGGTATTGCCATCTGTCGGGGCTTGTGTTATCATAATGTTACATAGAAAATATTTGACATTTTCTGTCGGAATGTGAAGAAAAGCCTCTTCTGATTCGTCTTATAAGTGAAACCACTTAGCGGGAGGTATGAAAATGCAGAATGAACAGATGACCGTCCGTGGCTATTCCCCGCAGAACACCGGGCGAATGAATACAGTCCCCTATCAGGCGCAGGAGCAAAACCGCCTGCAGCAGATCTGGCAGCAGCTGGATCCTGCCGCTGTGGCGCTGCTTGCAGCTGCCGTGCTGGGCTTGGCCTATGCCCTCTTCGCCACCATCTCCTTCTGGTGGCTCACCAGGATCATCGCCCATCTGGTCTTGGCGTGGATCGCCCTGGTGATCAACGCTGGCGCACTTTTCACCGGCAAACGCGAGCTGATGCTGCTCTCCTGCGTTTGCTACGTCGTCGCCATGTTCCTCTTTGTCAACTATCTCTATCTGCTCATTCCCCAGGCTGGCCTTTGCCTGTGGGCATGGTGGAAGAACAAAGCTTAATACAGCACATGAAAACCGGCGCTCCCACAACGGAAGCGCCGGTGCTTTTTTATTGGAATCAGGCGTTCAGGATCTTCTCAGCGATCTGCGCACCGGTCAGGCCGTATTCCACCAGCAGGTCAGCAGGCTTGCCGCTCTGGCCGAATTCGTCGTTGATGCCGATCTTCTGGAACTTCTCCAGACCCATGCCGCAGATGGCAGAGGCCACAGCGTCGCCCAGGCCGCCGATGACGGAGTGCTCTTCCACGGTGAACACCTTGCCGCACTTGGCAGCGTATTCACGGGTCAGCTCCTCGTCGAAGGGCTTGAGGGTGTGGTGGTTCACCAGCGCAGCGTCGATGCCCTTGGAAGCCAGGATCTCCACGGCCTCCAGGCAATGCTCCAGCATGATGCCGCAGGTGAAGATCACCAGATCCTTGCCGTCCTTGATCACGTTGCCCTTGCCCACTTCGAAGGGGCGCTCCTCATACACGGGAGAAGGCAGACGAGCGGTGCGGATGAACACGGGGCCGTCGATCTTGGCAGCAGCTTCCACGCACTTGTAGCACTCGTTGGCGTCGCTGGGAACGAACACGGTCATGTTGGGCAGTACGCGCATCAGGGCAATATCCTCGATGGCCTGATGGGAGCCGCCGTCCTCGCCCAGGGTGATGCCAGCATGGGAGAAGCCGAACTTCACATTGAACTTGGGATAGCACACACCGTTGCGGATCTGGTCGTAGTTGCGGCCTGCGAACACGGCAAAGGTGGAGCAGAAGGGCACCAGACCCATGGTGGACATACCGGCAGCCATATCGACCATGTTGGCCTCGGCAATGCCGCAGTCGTAGAAGCGATCGGGATAAGCGGCCTTGAAGCCGTTGGTCATGGTAGCGGCAGCCAGGTCGGCGTCCAGCACAACGACCTTATCGTTGGTCTCGCCCAGCTTGACGAGAGCCTCGCCATAAGCGACTCGGATAGCTTTCTTTTCCATTGCTTAACCCTCCAGTTCTGCAAGAGCCTTAGCGGTCTGCTCAGCGTTGGGAGCCTTGCCATGCCAGCCAACCTGACCTTCCATGAAGGAAACGCCCTTGCCCTTGGTGGTGTGCAGGTGGATCAGGCGGGGCTTGCCGGGGCAAGCGGGAGTGTGCAGGGCGTCCAGCACCTGCTGCATATCGTTGCCGTCGGCCACTTCGATCACGTCATAGCCGAAAGCACGCCATTTGGCGCCGATATCGCCCAGGGACATGACCTCATCATTGGTGCCGTCGATCTGCATGCCATTGTGGTCGAAGATCACGGTCAGGTTATCCAGGCCATAGTGAGCAGCGGCCATGGAAGCTTCCCAAACCAGGCCTTCCTGGCTCTCGCCATCGCCCACAATGGTGTACACATGGCAGGGATTGCCGGTGTGCTTGGCGCCCAGCGCCATGCCCACAGCAATGGAAATGCCCTGACCCAGGGAGCCGGTGGAAGCGTCCACACCGGGGCACTTCTTCACATCGGGGTGACCCTGGAGAATGCCGTGGAGCTGACGGAACTTGTCGAACTCCTCACGGCCAAAGTAGCCGCGCTCGCACAGGGTGCCATACAGCGCAGGGGCAGCATGGCCCTTGGACAGCACAAAGCGGTCGCGGTTGGGATTCTTGTCGTCCTGAGGATCGATGCCCTTCATCACGTCGAAGTAGAGGGCAACCAGAGCCTCGGTGCAGGACAGGGAGCCGCCGGGATGACCCGCCCCTGCCTTGTTGGTCATGGTAATGATATTGCGCCGCACCTGACGGCACGTGGACTGGAGAGCCTGAATGTCCATCAAAGTACCTCCTCTTATGCCTTATCGCCATTTTTGCAGGCGAAAAACAATTTTGTCCGTACAAAGAAAATTATAGAGGGTTGCTTAAAGATTGTCAAGCGCAAGGCAAGCATTGACGCATAAGACAGCAGAATTTGCACATAAAAATGCCCGATTTCCACATTGTTGCATGGAAACCGGGCAAATGCTTATTTCACCTCGTAGATGCCCACCTGGTCGGAATGACCGATGCCAACCACTTCGCTGGTGGGACGGGAATTGGTCTTGCCGCCGGAATAAGCAC
This sequence comes from Clostridia bacterium, assembly GCA_017463245.1. Taxonomy (GTDB): domain Bacteria; phylum Bacillota; class Clostridia; order Christensenellales; family Aristaeellaceae; genus UBA11524. Next base: position 39,320 of record JAFTPN010000072.1, on the reverse strand, counting down.
CGATCTTGTTCAGCTGCTTGCCCATGAACACCACCACCGCCGTCTGGCCGCCATCGATGTTGAAAGCGACCTGGCAGTTCTTGGCGCGCATCAGCTTGGCCAGGTAGCTCATGGTCACGCCGCTGGAGCGCTGCAGGCGGCCTTCGCACATGATGGCCACATAATGCCCGGGCTCCACCATGCCGATGGCGGCGCGGGGATTGCGGGTGGTGGAGGTGTCGTAGGCCTTCTCGGAAAGCTTGCCGTCCTTGATCAGATAGGGGCCGAAGGAGAACACGTCATAGGCGCCGCGGTCGATGTAGTCCTGCGCCGTCAGCTCGTAGCTGTGATGCACGGACAGGCTGCCGTCGGGATAGAAGGCCAGCGTGTCCAGATTCGGGAACAGCGAGGGGCTGATCTCATTCTGTGCATAGCGGTCGTCGTAGAGGATCTTGCCGTCGCGGATCACCACGCCGGTCTTGCGGGAATTGCTCACCGACACACGATAGGTGTAGTAGTCCGTATTCATGGCGAACACCACGCCGTGCTTCTTGGCGGTCTCCGTGGCGTCCACACGCACCTTGCCCATCTTTTCAGGATCATTCTGCGTGGTCTTGAGCACCTCGCCCTTTTCCACATCGCCCCACAATTCACATTCGAACCAGGTCAAGGGCTGGGTGGCATCGTACTTGCGCTGGATGATCACCTTGGCCGTCTGATCCACAAAGATCCACAGGCCTTCCTCCTCGCTGGAATAGATGAACTCCCCTTCATCAATGAAGCCCTTCTCGTTTAGCGGAGGCATGATGGACACATAGGCAGGCACAGGCGTGGGCACCGGCGTGGGCTCGGGGGTAGCCTCGATCTCCGTGAAGGAACCTACGGAATCGTAGATATTCTCCAGGAAGTCGTCCTTGCGCACGTCCTCGCCCACCGTGGTGTGTGCCAGGCCGAACACGCGGTTGTCGTATTCAGAACCAGTCTTGGTCACAGACATACCGGAGGAGGCCTGGGTTTTGTGCAGGTCATAGGCTTCGATGGCCAGCTCCAGGCCGGTTGAGCCGTTCATGGACACCAGAGGCACATTCCAGTCGAAGGTAATCTGGTTTTCCGGCCACAGGTGCAGGTAGAGCTTTTTCACCTGCCAGGAGCCGTACTTCATAAAGGAGTCAAGGTACTGACCCTCAGCCGCAGCGTATTCCACGCTCTCCTGGGCAGCCTCAGCCACCATCTTGTGCATAAAGTGGCCATACTCGCCGTCCTTGTCCTGGGTGACAACCACTTCAGGCTGATACTTGCGATACAGCTCTGTGACCCACTCCATCACCTTTTCCCGGCCGCCCGCATTCTTGTAGGCGGTAGCCAGGTTCTTGGCGTAAGCATCGCGGAAGGTGCCGATCACCGGGTAGTTGCGCACACCCATGTGCCACAGGCCATTGAGCAGCTCGGAAGACCGGGCGCTGTTGGAGCGGCTGAAATAGGCCACCACCACATCGCGCTGCTGCTCCACCGCATAGGTGGGAATGGCACCGCCGAAGAAGATCAGTTCATCGTCGGGATGGGTGGACAGGAAGAGAATATCGGCCTTCTCCACCGTGGGTTCCCAGCGCTGCACCCAGCTGGGCACATCACCCTCGGACAGGACGTAGATCTCGTTGATGTTCAGCGTGATTTTCTTGTCGGAGGTGGCCACGATGCGCACCTTTTCAGCGCCTTCGGGGATATTCACATAGCTGTGCAGGAAGCGGGTGTCGCCCTGCTGGTAGGTCAGCCAGTCATTGCCGTCCCCCACCTGGATCTCCCAGGTCTCAGGCATATTGCCAAAGCAGATGTACAGGCCGTGGATGGGCATACCCGCAGGCGCGGTAATCGCCAGCCAGGGAGCCTTGGCCTTGCCGCTCTCCCAATAGGTGGTGAACTTCTTGTCCTTCATCAGCTTCTGGTTGCGCTGATTGTAGGACGCCTTGTATTTGCACTCCGCCGTGATGTCGATCGCCTCAGCGGCCAGAGCCTGGCTGCAGGCCAAAAGCATCAGCAGCGCAAGGACAAGTGCAGAAAGCCATTTCTTCATTTGCAAGGACGCATCCTTTCAACATAAAATTCCACCATGAAGAATAGCATACACACCTGAAAAAGTCAATCACGCAAAGCTTTATCCGCCCATCAACCGAAACACGATCCAGCTGCACAGCCAGGCCAGCCCCGTCTGCCCCAGCGCGGCCATCAGCGCCCAGCGCCAGCTGCCCAGCTCCCGCCGGATCGCCGTCAGCGCCGCCACACAAGGCGAATACAGCAGCACAAAAGTGACATAAGCCGCCGCTCCCGCCTGCCCAGAAAAGGCAGAAGAAACCCCAGCGCTGCCCGCCAGCAGCATCAATGTGCTGACGATGTTTTCCTTGGCCATCAGGCCACACAGCAGCGCCGTAACGGCAGCCATGCTTCCAAATCCCAGCGGTGCAAAAATCGGTACAAACCATCCCGCTACGATCCCCAACATGCTGCCTTCCATGCTTGTTGTTGGCTGAATCAAGAAAGTGAAGCTGCGCAGAAACCATATCACCGCCGAAGCCAGCAGGATCACCGAGAACGCACGCTTCATGAAGTCCCCTGCCCTGTGCGCCATGCTGCGCAGCACATTCCCTGCCGTTGGCAGGCGGTAGGGCGGCAGCTCCATCACAAAGGAGGCACTTTCCCCGCTGACCGAAGTTCCTCGCAGAAAACGGCCAATCCCCGCCGCAAGAGCAATGCCACCAGCATACAGGCACACGACCGCCCGGAATGGGTTATTCGGAAAGAACAAGCTGGCCAGCTGCGTGTACACCGGTGTTTTCGCACCGCAGGACATCAGCGGCGTCAGCAAAACGGTCATACGCCGCTGGCGCTGGTCCTTCATGCTCCGCGTGGCCATCACCGCTGGCACGGTGCAGCCAAAGCCCAGCAGCAGCGGAATGAAGCTCCCGCCCGCCAGCCCCATGGCTCTCAGCGGCCGATCCATGATCCACGCACACCGCGCCATATACCCGCTGTCCTCCAGCAGCGACAGGCACAGAAACAGCAGCAGGATCACCGGCAGAAAGGGCATGAGACTGCCTACACCCGCGAATATGCCATCGATGACCAAGCCTTGCAGCCAAGCCGATACAGACATCCGCACCAGCCAGACGCTTAACCACGTCTGAATGCCTTCGATGCAGCTTGTCATAAGCTGCTGCAACCCTTTGCCCACCGACCCGAAGGGCAGCCAGAAGACCAGCAGCATCACCAAGGCAAACACAGGGTATGCCAGCAAAGGATGCAGCACCACCGCATCGATTCTGTCTGAAATTGTTCGCCTTCGCTGCTTCTGTTTTACTGCGCGGCGCATTATTTCTTCAATACGCTTGTATCGCATGGCTGCGTCCATCTGCTGTTGCCTGTTTGCCTTGCATTCAACAGGCGACAAATGGAGCGCCGTATCGATCAGCTTGTCGATCCCCTCACCCCTGCGAGCGCTGATCGACACCACCGGCACGCCCAGCTCGCTGGACAATCTGGCTGTATCGATCACATCGCCCCGTGTGCGAACCTCGTCCATCATGTTGAGGGCAAGCACCACCGGAATACCCCGCTCCAGCAGCTGCAAGGTCAGGAACAGACTTCTTTCCAGCACGGTTGCATCCACAATATTGATCACCGCCTGCGGGCGCTGGTGCAGCAGGTAATCCCGGGCAACCTCTTCTTCCGGCGTATAGGCATTCAGCGAGTACAGTCCAGGCAGGTCGATCACCTCTACCTCCGGGCGCTGCACCAGCGTCCCACGCTTTTGCTCAACGGTCACCCCCGGCCAGTTGCCTACATGCTGATTGGCACCCGTCAGGCTGTTGAACAGCGTTGTTTTGCCGCAATTCGGGTTGCCTGCCAACGCCAGTATCATCGCGGTTTACTCCTCTGCACCATGATGGCCGCAGCATCTCTCCTGTTCAGCGTCAGCAGATAGCCACGCATGTTGACCTCCAGCGGGTCCCCCAGCGGCGCCATGCGTTGCAGCGTCACCTTTGTTCCAGGTGTAAATCCCAGATCCAGCAGCCGGCACCGCAGCGGCTCCTCCGTTTTGACCTGCACCACATAGGCACTTTCACCAATCTTCAGCCTGTTCAGCGCCCTTCGCATACATCCTCCCGCAACATTAGTCTACAGCAGCCGCCTGGTTCATCCAGATAGGCAGCCATCAAGTCATCCTCGCCACAGCTTCCCAGGGGCTTCAAGCTGCCCTGCTGCAAAACCATCAGCATGGTGTAGCGTCCGGGTGAAAGCCGCTTCACCGCCCTGCGAAGCGGGAGCACATCCACCACAGCCAGCCAGCTGCATGCTGACACGCCCCGCTTCTCCAGCCGAATCTTCCTGTCCATGAACATCCGAAGCTCCGCCAGCGCCTGGGTTGTCGTCGCCACGGCGGAGGCGTACATGATGAAGCACCCTGCCATGGTCAGCGATAAGTTCCACCCGCCCTGCCGCAGAGACAGAAGGAAGTTCCCCGCAATGCAGCACAGCCCAATGACCGTGCCGCTGATGCGCATCACCCGCCGCACCGTTTCCTGCCGCAAGCGAAGGCCGAACAGCAATGCCAGCATTCGACCGCCATCCAGCGGAAGCACAGGCAGCAGATTGCCACACAGCAGCAGAACATTGCAGCAGAACATCAGCCTGCCCGTTTCAACCGGAAGCACGCCCCAGCGTGTCAGCGCCATGGCTGCCCAGCACAGTCCGAGGGAAGCAGCAGGCCCCGCTGCCAACACAAGCAGTCGCCTGCCCACAGGCAGCGCTGCTTCATCCTCCAGGCGCATCAATGCCCCTAAAGGGGTGATCTCCATTTCCTCCGGCGGTGCGCCAAAGAGTGTGGCTACCGCGGCATGGGATGCCTCGTGCAGCATAATTGACACCATGGAAACGCCCAGCACCCCGCCGTGTCCAATCAGCACCATGTAAGCGCCGAACAGCAGCGTTGCCAGATGCAGATACACCGCCGTGTCGCCAATGGAAAACAGCTTTCTCCGCATCATGATACGCTGGACAGATACACTGCCGGGTCAACGCTCACGCCATCCACACGCACCTCAAACACACAATCACTTCCCGGCAAAAGTGTGCCCAGCAGCTCACCTGAGGCAACTGCATCGCCCGTTTTCACCATCGCCGATTGCAGGTTGCCATACAGGCAAGCAACCCCGTTGTCGTTCATCACCTGCACCAGCCGCTCCTCGTTTTCACCGTGGTACACGCCCATCACCACGCCATCGCTGGACGAATAAACGCTGCTGCCCGAAGTGCGCCAGGTCGTGTACGGCTCTGCTTCGCTCCATGCGTGAACCACCACGCCGCCGCTGACGGGCACAGCCAGCGACCCGGCCTTGCTCTCGCCAAAAACCAGCGTTGCCTCCGGGAAGAGCGCGCTGACAAAGGTCAGCTTGCCCAGCTGATCGTCCAGCAGCGTGTTGTCTGTCACGGAGGTCAACACAGCATCTGTTGCACCCGACAATTCCGGCAGCGCACCGCTTTTCAGCGCCACCGCGCACAGCACCAGCGCAGAGGCAACGCCCAGGTTCTTCATCAATTCCTCACCCGGATGCTTCTTCTGCGGAACACGCCAGTCGATCTCAGGCTTATCCTTTATCTTCATTTCCCCCGTCACGGTCTCTTTGTCCATCAAAAAACCACCTTTCCAGTCAAGACTACGACTGAAAAGGTGGTAATATGACCGACGGTCGGTCGGTTTTATTCAATAGTCAGGGCGTGCACATCCACCATCCGCTGCAAGGCCTGCCCCAGGGCAATGCGGCCGTGGGCGTAGGTCAGGCCGCCCTGCAGGTAGGCGGTGAAGGGCTCGCGCATGGGGGCATCCGCACTCAGTTCAACCGAAGCACCGGACACAAACGTGCCAGCCGCCATCACCACCTGATCCTGATAGCCGGGCATGTCCCAGGGCTCCGGCAGCGCCATGCTATCGATGGGCGAAGCCATCTGGATGCCCTGGCAGAAGGCCACAAGCCGCTCAGGGGTGCGCATCTGGATGGCCTGGATGATGTCAGCACGGCCACCATCGGAAGCGGGCGTAGTCACCATGCCCAGATCTTCAAACACACGGGCAGCCAGGCAAGCGGTCTTCACCGCCTGCGCCACCGTGTGGGGCGCCATGAACAGACCCTGATAGAAGGGCTGATAGCTGGCTGCATAGGAGCCGACCTCCAGGCCAATGCCCGGTGCCGTGAGTCGATAAGCAATGCGGGTAATGGCCTCCTGGGTGCCCACCACATAGCCGCCGGTGGGTGCCAGGCCGCCGCCGGGGTTCTTGATCAGGCTGCCCACGCACACGTCCACGCCATAGTGGCTGGGTTCCTTTTCGCACACGAACTCGCCATAGCAGTTGTCCACCATCAGGCGCACGCCGGGGTGCTTGCGGTGGAGCATTTCAGCCAGGCCAGCAAAATCCTCCGGCATCAGCGACGGCCGCCAGGCATAGCCACGGCTGCGCTGGGCAATGACCAGCTTCGTCTCAGGACGAATGGCACGATCCACCGCATCCACATCAATGGCGCCCTGCTCCGTCAGCTCCACCTGGCTGTAGCTCACGCCCATTTCCTTCAGGGAGCCAACAGGCGTGGTGCTTTCATTCCAGCCAATGATCTCCTCCAGCGTGTCATAGGGCGTGCCGGTGGCAGACAGGATGTGATCCCCTGGCAGCGTCAGGCCAAACAGGCACAGTGAAATGGCGTGGGTGCCGCTGGCGATCTGCGGACGGACAATGGCCGCCTCGGTGCCGAACAGGTCGGCAAACACCCGCTCCAGCGTGTCACGCCCCACATCGTCATAGCCATAGCCCGTGGTGGGCGCAAAGTGGCGGTACGCGATCTGATGCTTCTGGAAGGAAGCCAGCACCCGGCGGGTACCCTTTTCCTCCATCGCATCGATGCGGGCAAATACATCCTTCAGGGCTTCTTCCGCCCTGGCGATTCTCTGTTCAATGGCAGTCATGCGTTATCTCCTTGTGTAAACCATGCTTCCAGCTGATCGTAGGCCTCCGGGGCAAGGCTGTCCACCCACAGGACATCCTCTTCCCGGCGCATCCAGGTCAGCTGACGCTTGGCATAGTGTCTTGTTCCCAGTTTCAGCTCATAAATGGCTTCATCCAGCGTGATCTCACCGCGCAGATAAGGCACCAGTTCCTTGTAGCCCAAGCCCTTCATGGCCTGAGCATCCGCAGGAACGCCGCTGTCCAGCAGGGCGCGAACTTCGTCGATCAGCCCGGCTTTCAGCATCATGTCCACCCGCTTCTCAATGCGCTGGTACAGCGTTTCCCGATCCATGGTCAGCGAGGCCACCCGATAGCGGAAGGGCGGCTCCTGCTCCACCTGGGGCTGCTTTGAAAAAGGCACGCCGGTGAGCTGATACACCTCCAGCGCACGAACCACCCGGCGCACGTCATTCACATGAAGGCGCGCCGCCGTGTCAGGGTCGACCGATTCCAGACGCTGGTGCAGTTTGTACCGACCGTCGGTCTGTTTTGCTTCATCTTCCAGTTGCTGGCGGATGGTCTCATCCCCGGTGACCATGCCCATGGCCATAGGGTGGCGCAGCGCCCGCAGATACAACCCCGTGCCGCCCACCAGCAGCGGCTGGTGACCACGGGAAACGATGTCCGCTATGGCCGTCTCAGCCATTTCCTGATACTGCGCCACGCTGAAGGCTTCGCCCGGCTCGGCCACATCGATCATATGATGGGGCACGCCTTCCATTTCCTCCGGCGTGGGCTTGGCGGTGCCGATGGTCATGCCCCGGTAGATCTGCATGGAGTCCATGCACACGATCTCGCCATCATGCGCCTTCGCCAGCCGGATGGACAGCGCGGTCTTGCCGCTGGCCGTGGGGCCAGCCAGCACCCAGCAAGTAGGCTTTGTGTTCATACGCCCTCCTTACTGGATGCGCTTGAAGCGCTTGTCCAGTTCCGTGTGGCTCAAGGACACCACCAGCGGCCTGCCGTGTGGACAGGTGGGCGTCACCTTCTGGTCGATCATCTGGGTCACCAGATGACGGATCTCGTCCTCGGACAGGGCGTCGCCGCCCTTTACGGCCTTCTTGCAAGCCAATTGCAGGATGGACGCACGGCGCTTTTCCATGGAAATGCTGCCCCGCTCGCTTTCCAGCTGGCTGATGATATCGTGCAGGAAGTCCTTGGCCTGGGGATTGCCCAGGATCATGGGAATGCTGCGGATGGCCATCTCCTGGTCGCCATAGGGCTCGATGCTCAAACCAATGCCTTCCAGCAGCTCCTGGTGCTCCATCAGCAGCTCCTGCTCTCGGCGGGTCACCGTCACCAGCATGGGGATCAGCAGCTCCTGCCCGGCCTCGTGCTGGTCATAGGCCTTCATCAGCCGGTCAAACAGCAGGCGCTCATGCACCGCGTGCTGGTCGATCATCAGCAGATGATCTTCATACTCCACCAAAATGAAGGTGTTGAAGGCCACGCCCAGCAGCTTCATGGGCTTGGGAGCCTCCGGCAGGAAGGACGGCACCTGCTCTGCCCGGGGCTCCGCAAAACCGACCGTCGGTTTCGCTTCGGTCTGTTCCGACTCAGGTCGGTTCTCCCCCACTGGCTTTGCAGCGGGTTCATCCCACTTGCGCACAGGCTCGTGTATCACCAGCGGGGCCGCAGGGCGGATGGGCTGCACAGCGGTGACCATGGCCACCTTGGCAGGCGCTTCCGGGATAGGCGCCTTAGGCATCACAGGATGCTCCACAGGTACTGGCGCAGGCACATGCTGTGCGACCTGCACCACAGGAGCTTCTTTCTTTTCAACAGCAGGCTGCACCGTTTGACGAGTGACCTGAACAGGTGTCACCGCAGGCGCTTCCGGCGTCAGCTTCATTTCAGTCGGACGTGCAAGGGCGTCCCGTTCCACCAGAGCATCCCGCACCAGCGCTTCGATGGCCGCATACAACGCGCCCTCGTTCTGGAAGCGCACCTCCAGCTTGTTGGGATGCACGTTCACATCCACCAGCTCGTAGGGCATGGTCAGGTGCAGCACACAGCTGGGGAATTTGCCGATCATCACCCGCTCGCGGCAGGCGCTTTCCACCGCCGCAGAAAGGATGTTGCTCTTCATGTATCGTCCATTGATGAAGAAGGACTGGTGTCCACGGTTGCCGCGGGCGCTCTCGCCAATGCCCACATAGCCCTTGAGCAGCACGCCGCTCTGGTTGCCTTCCACCTTGCGCATGGACTTGAGCATCTCGCTGCCGTAAATGCTGAACACAGCAGAATCCAGCTTCCCGTCGCCCGCGGAATGATACACCGTCTTGCCCTGATTGATATACCGGAAGGATACATCCGGCCGGGACAGGATCAGCCGCATCATCAGATCGGTGACAAAACCAGCCTCGGTGACGGGCTTTTTCAAGAATTTCAGACGCACGGGCGTATTGAAGAACAGGTCGCGCACCACAAAGGTGGTGCCCTCCGGGCAGGCTGCCTCTTCGATGGAGGTGATCTGTCCCCCATCGTTCTTCACCTTGATGCCGCTGGCGTCTGCCTTGGTGCGGGTGGTGCAGGTCACATGGCTCACCGCCGCAATGGAGGCCAGCGCCTCACCGCGGAAGCCCAGCGTGGCAATGGAGTGCAAGTCCTGCGCCCTTGTGATCTTGCTGGTGGCATGGCGCTCGAAGGCCATGCGGATATCGCCGGAGGGAATGCCGCTGCCATTGTCCGTCACACGGAAGTAGCTGATGCCGCCGTCGCGGATCTCCACCGTCACCGCGCTGGCGCCAGCGTCCAGGCTGTTTTCCACCAGCTCCTTGATGGCCGCACTTGGCCGCTCCACCACTTCGCCAGCGGCGATCTTGCCGATGACCTCGTCGTTCAGCAGTTGAATCCTGGCCACAGGCATCCTCCTTTCTTACAGCTTGCGTGCTTTTTCCCGCAAAAGGAACAGCTTGTTGATGGCGTCCATGGGCGTCAGCGCCATAACGTCAATGCTTTGCAGTTCGTTGATGATCTCCGTCCTGGCATAGTCGAACATATCCACCTGCTCGCTCTCACGCACAGGGCCTTCTTCCAGAATGTTCTGGCCGATGGTGTTCTGGTTGATGTTGCTCACTTCCAGCCGCGCCTGGATCTCGTGAGCGCGCACCAGCACAGGATGCGGCACGCCCGCCAGGCGAGCCACATGGATGCCAAAGCTCTTGTCAGCGCCGCCACGGATGATCTTGCGCAGGAAGATCACGTCCTCACCATGCTCCTTCACGGAAATGCAGTAGTTCTCCACGCCATCGATATGGCCTTCCAGTTCAGAAAGCTCGTGATAGTGCGTAGCAAAGAGCGTCTTTGCGCCGGACTTTTGCTTGTCGCACAGGTATTCCACCACCGCCCAGGCAATGGACAGACCGTCAAAGGTGCTGGTGCCGCGGCCGATCTCGTCCAGAATCACCAGGGACTTGGCCGTAGCATTACGCAGGATGTACGCCGTCTCGGACATTTCCACCATAAAGGTACTCTGGCCGCTGGCAAGGTCGTCAGAGGCGCCCACGCGGGTGAAAATGCGGTCGATGATGGGGATACGCGCTTCCCTGGCCGGAACAAAGGAGCCGATGTGCGCCATCAGGCTGATGAGCGCCACCTGACGCATATAGGTGCTCTTACCCGCCATGTTGGGGCCGGTGATGATCAGCATCCGCTGACCATCGCCATTCATGTGGGTATCGTTGGGGACAAAGCCGCCCTCCTGCATGGTCTGCTCCACCACCGGGTGGCGACCATCCACAATGTCCAGCGTGCCGTCCTCGGTGATCTCCGGGCGGACGAAGTGATTCGCCACAGCTACCTGAGCCAGGGACAGCAGGGCGTCCAGCTCCTTCAGCGCATTGGCGGTGCGCTGGATGCGGGTGATCTGGGAGGCGATCTTCTCGCGGATCTCGCTGAAAATCTCCAGCTCCAGCCGCACAGACTGCTCCTGTGCACCTACGATCTTCCGCTCGATCTCCTTGAGTTCCGGGGTCACATAGCGCTCACAGTTGGCCAGCGTTTGCCGGCGCTGATAGCGCAGCGGCACCAGCTCGTAATAGGATTTGGTGACCTCAATGCAGTAACCAAACACCTTGTTGTAAGGAATGCGCAGGTTCTTGATGCCTGTTTCCTCGCGTTCCTTCTGCTCCATTTCAAGGATCCATTGCTTGCCATTGGCCGAAGCTTCACGGTATTCATCCAGCAGGGCGGAATAGCCCTTGCGGATGATGTTGCCTTCCGTGATCGCCAGGGGCGCTTCAGGATCAATGGCCTTGTCCAGCAGCTCGGTCAGTTCCTCCAGGGAATCCAGCTGGGCGCAGATGTCCTGCACCGCCTTGCTTTCAGCATTGGCAAGCAGCTGCTTGATCCCCGGTACATGGCTCAGGGACGTCCCCAGGGCAAGGCAATCCCTGGCGTTGAGGCTCTTGTAGGCCACGCGGCTCAGCAGGCGTTCGATGTCATAAACGTTCTGCAATTCTTCTGCCAGGGTCATGGTCAGCACGTGCTGGCGGGTGAACTCTTCCACCGCGTCCAGGCGGTGCAGAATCTTACTGCGGTTGATCAGCGGCTGCTCGATCCAGGAGCGCAAAAGGCGCCCGCCCATGGCCGTGGAGGTTTTGTCCAGCAGCCACAGCAGCGAACCCTTGCGGGTGCGGCTGCGCAGGGATTCGGTCAGCTCCAGGTTGCGCCGGGTGTTGCGATCCAGCAGCATGGTCTCGCTGCCCTGGTAGATGCGCAGCTCCGTGATATGCTCCAGGGAGTTCTTCTGCGTTTCGCTGAGATACCGCATCAGCGCACCCGCGGCGCAGGCGGCCACGCGGTAGTCATCGCTCAGTCCCAGGGGCGAAAGGTCGTTCAGCTCAAAGTGACGGCACAGCATGTCGGAGGCATTCTGAAACTGGAACCAGGTGCCACTCTGCTCGGAGGCAGAGGAAAGCTCCCTGTTCAGGCAGGAGCGCAGGCGCACCAGATCATTGCAGATGATTTCAATGGGCTGAATGCGGGCGATCTCGTCCGCCAGACTGTCCTCTGCCTTAGGAATTTCATGCACCGAAAACTCGCCGGTGGACACATCCGCCAGCGCCAGTCCGGCCTTTTCTCCATTGAAGCAAACGGCCAGCAGGAAGTTGTTGGTGCGCTCGTCCAGCATGGACGGGTCGATCACCGTGCCGGCGGTGATAATACGCACCACATCCCGCTTCACCAGCCCCTTGGTGGTGGCAGGATCCTCCAGCTGCTCGCAGATGGCGACCTTGTAGCCCTTGGCGATAAGCCGCTCCACATAGGTGTTGCAGGCATGGTAAGGCACGCCGCACATGGGGGCGCGCTCCTCCAGGCCGCAGTCGCGCCCGGTGAGGGTCAGCTCCAATTCGCGCGAGGCAAGCTTGGCGTCATCGAAGAACATCTCGTAAAAGTCGCCCAAACGGAAAAACAGAATGCAGTCCTGATGCTCAGCCTTGATGTTCAGGTACTGCTGCATCATGGATGTAATGCCAGCCATGAATGGCCTCCTCTTCTGCGTGTGTGAGTCGATGGCTTAGTGGCAGCCGGAGCAGCCTTCGCAGGAGCCGGAGCAGCCGCCGTGGTGATGGTGATGGCCGCAGTCGCACTCATCTTCGGTTTCGCCGGTGATGACCAGCCGCAGGATGCGGTTCACGTTCTCCATCATCTGGGAGAACTCCTTGCGGGATTCCTGCATCTCCTTGATCAGGGGAACATCGTTCAGCTTCTTTTCAGCCTCTTCCATGGCTTTGCCAGCCTCGGCCAGGGCATCGTGATCCATGTTATTGGAGGCCAGGATGCTCTCCACCGCCTGACGCTTCTCCACAAAGTCGCTCACAGCCTTCACGGCTTCCTCGTCCTTGTTCACCTGCAGCTCGGCAGCGTGCATACGCTGATAGATGTTGCTCTCCACAATAGCCTCGGCCAGTTCCTGAGCCTTCTGCATCACATTGTTCATGATTCGATCTTCCTTTCTCAAATGCGCTCAGCCATGAGCGTGTTGTTTTTGATTTCCGTCACACGGACGCGGACGATCTGCCCGATATCCGCTTCGCTGCCCGGCAGGGTGATGGAAACGCCGTGCCTGCCCTTGCCGGAAACAGCCGTATTGCTGCGGCGGGACAGACCCTCCACCAGCACTTCTTCCTCCATGCCCACAAAGCGACCCATGGCCTGCTTCTGGCATTCGTCCTGCAGGGCGATCAGCCGCTGGATGCGGTCGGTGGCCACATCTTCGGGGATCTGATTCTCCATGGCCGCCGCCTTCGTCCCCGTGCGAGGCGAATAGATGAAGGTGAATGCGGAGTCATACCCCACTTCCTTCACCAGAGACATGGTGTCCTGAAACTGTTCCTCAGTTTCACCGGGGAAGCCCACAATGATATCCGTGGTCAGGCCAATACCCGGCACTGCCGCACGCAGCGTGCGCACCCGGTTCAGGTACTGCTCCCGGGTGTAGCGGCGGTTCATCTGCCGGAGAATTTCATCGTTGCCAGCCTGCACGGGCAGGTGGAACTGGGGCAAAATGTGCTTGCTCTTCCCCATGACCTCGATCAGCTCGTCGGAAAGATCCTTCGGGTGGCTGGTCATAAAGCGAATGCGGGGAATGCCCATTTTGTCCAGCTTGCGCAAAAGCTCGGCAAAGGTCACATGGCCTTCAAGCCCTTTCCCGTAGGAATTCACGTTCTGACCCAGCAGCATGATCTCCTTCACACCGCTGTCCTTCAGCTGCTGTGCCTCCGCCAGAATGGCCTCCATCTCGCGGCTGCGTTCACGGCCGCGCACATACGGCACAATACAGTAGGAGCAGAAATTGTCGCACCCGTACATGATGGTGATATACGCCGCATCGTTGCGCAGGCGCTTCACAGGCAGGTCTTCGGCAATGGTATCCTCGTCCTCAACCACCACCACAGCCCGGTCGGAATTCAGCGTCCGGCACAAAAGCTCCGGCAGCTTGTACAGGTTGGAGGTGCCAAAGGCCAGGTCAATAAACCGATACTGCTTGAGAATCTTCTCCGCCATGCCGGGCTGCTGAATCATGCAGCCGCACACCGCAATGATCAGGTTGGGATTGCGCTTGCGTACCTCCTTCAGCCAGGTCACATTGCCCAGGGCGCGGCGCTCGGCATTATCGCGCACGCAGCAGGTGTTGAAGATCACAAAATCCGCCTGCTCCCGGTCAGGCGCTTCCGTCATGTCCATGTCCCGGAGCATACCCGCCAGAATCTCGCTGTCGTGGGCATTCATCTGGCAGCCGTAGGTCACCACAAAGTAGCTCTTGGGACGCTGGGGCAGGCAGAGGATCTCCTGCATATACTGCCGCTGCTCTTCCAGCTGTTCAGGGGTGATGATAACAGGCTTTCTTTCAGCCATGCTGTTCCTCCTTGCTTAGCATCTCACGTCCCGCGCCGCGGCATACGGCACAGGGGCGCGTCCATTCGTCCCGCAGGGGGACGCGGCTCTTCTTGCGGGTCATTTCGATCAGCCCAAGGGATGTGAAGCCGTGGATCACCGTCTTTACCCGGTCAGCCCCGAAGGACTCCCGCAGCGCATCCAGCACCTGATGGCGATGTTCCTCCTCGTCCATGTCGATCATGTCGATGAGGATAATTCCGCCCAGGTTCCGCAGCCGCACCTGCCGGGCGATCTCCTTGCAGGCCTCCAGGTTCGTTTTCAGGATGGTCTCATCCAAATTGCGCTTGCCGGTAAATTTAGCGGTGTTCACGTCGATCACCGTCATGGCTTCGCAGGGGTCGATGACCAGCGACGCGCCGCTGTCCAGCCAAACATGGCGCTGCAAAGCCTTGTCCCGCTGATGATCCAGCCGGGCAATATGCATCAGCTCATCTGACGCCAGCGTCACAGGCGCAATGCTCTCCAGGTGCTTAGCAAGCGCTGCGTCATTGGTCACGATGCGGTCAATGCCCCGGTGCCTGTAGTCATCCAGCAGGCTGTCCAGCTGGGTGCGGGGCTGATGCACCAGCGAGGGCACATGCGCCGTGGGCACAGTCTGCATGATGCTGTTCCAAGTGCAGGTCAGCTCATCCACCTCGGTGCGGATGTCACCTTCCGTGGCAGTCAGCGCGGCGTTGCGCATGATCAGGCCAAACGCACCGTTGGTGATCTGCTTGCCCAAAGCGATCAGCGCCTTGCGCTCTCCTTCGTCCTCAATGCGGGAGGAAGCGCCCACATAGCGGTTCAGGGGCATAAGGATCACATTTTCGCCGCACAGGGTAATATCCCGTGTCAGGAATGCGCCCTTGGTTCCCTGGGCTTCCTTCTTCACCTGCACCAGCACGGTATCGCCGGTCTGCAGCTTGGGTACAGCGGCGCTCTGGCTGCGTTCCTCCAGGGGCAGAAAGCCGTTCTTCTCCTGGCCGATGTCCACAAAGGCCGCTTTCATGCCGGGCACGATGCGTTCCACCCGCCCGGCATAGATGGCCTCGGTGGAGGCAGCGCTGTCGTCCCGCAGGTATTCGCAGAGCTTGCCGTCCTCCACGAGGGCGATCTCCCGCGGAGCGCCGGATTTGATGTAGATCTCTCGCATCACAGAAGCTCCAGGGGCGTCAGTTCGCCCGCCTCGTTGTGTCCCAGCAGACGGTTGCGGGTCACCAGCACGCGGGGAACCTCACAACCGGCAAAATCGCACAGCGCCTTCACCAGCATATCCGGCTTGCAGGACATATGCTCCGTCAAGGTCATGGTGGCATAGATATGCTCGCCTTCGCCCTTCAAGCCAAAGAGCAGCGGCCGGATGTCGCATTCCTTGATGCCGCTCTTAGTCTTGCGCATGGCCATGATGCTCTCCTGCTCCAGGAAGGCCGGGATGGCCGCCACACACTTGGCTGCCACCTCTTTATCCAGCAGCTTCAGGTCGTACTCGGCAGCCTGCACCATGGCCATCAGCGCGGGATGCTTGTCGTCCAGCGCCTTGGCGGATTTCAGCTGCATATCCGGCGGCATGGCGGCGTTCATAGCGGAAAGGAAGCTTTCCGGCGTCACGTCGCTGTCCAGGGTCACGTCCATCATTTCGTTCTTGCCCACCGCGCCGGTAGAAAGCGCAGAGGCAAAGGTGATGAGGATATGCGGGTTAAAGCCCTTGGAGTAGCTCACCGGCAGGCCGCTGCGGCGCAGGGCGCGCTGGGTGGAGCGCATGATGTCCAGGTGGCCGATATGGCGCAGGCGCTCGCTCTTTTCAAAAACAGCCATCATCCGCAAAAGGAACACACCCCCTTGAATCGCTGCAGGCCGCAGCCATTGCAGCCTTGGCGGCAGTCGCGGGTCACCTGGGCACGGTCAGCCTTTTCCTTCTCGCGCCACAGGAACTCCTTGGTGATGCCGCTGTCGATGAAGTCCCAGGGCAGGATCTCGTCCTTCTCGCGGCGGCGATAGGCGTAGAACGCCGGGTCGATGCCGCACTCGTCAAAGGCCTCCATCCAGGTATCATACTTGAAATGCTCCGTCCAGCCATCCAGCATGCAGCCCTTTTCAAAGGCCTTCAGCAGCACCTCGCCCATGCGGCGGTCACCGCGGGCAAAGCAGGCTTCCAGGTAGCTCAGTCCGGACTCGTGATAGTTGAAGTTCACGCCCTTCACCTTGCGCAATGCATCCCGCAGGTGGAGCTGCTTGTCCTGCACCACCGCCAGGGAGTCCTGGGGCTCCCATTGGAAGGGAGTAAAGGGCTTGGGCACGAATACCGAGGCAGAGCAGGTCACTCGCAGCCCCTTGGCACGCTTGTCCTTGGGCACGGCAAAGTAGGCGGAAACCACCTTGCGAGCCAGGTCAGCAATGCCGTCCAGGTCGTCGTAGGTCTCGGTGGGCAGACCCATCATGAAGTACAGCTTCACGCTGCTCCACCCGCCCTGGAAGGCGTCGTTCACCTTCTCCAGCAGGTCTTCCTCCGTCACGCCCTTGTTGATCACGTCACGCAGGCGCTGGGTGCCAGCCTCCGGCGCGAAGGTCAGCGAGGTCTTGCGGGTCTTCTGGGTCTCTTCCAGGGATTCCTTCAGCACGCTGTCAATGCGCAGCGAGGGCAGGCTGATGGACACCCGCTTCTCGTTCAGGCGCTTCATCAGCTCGCGGATCAGCTCAGCCAGACAGGTATAGTCGCCGCTGGACAGGCTGGACAGGCTCATTTCCTCATAGCCGGTGGAGGCTTCCAGCTTTTCGGCCAGCTCTACCAGATGCTCCAGGCTGCGCTCGCGCACCGGGCGATACAGCATGCCCGCCTCGCAGAAGCGGCAGCCCCGGGTGCAGCCGCGCATGATCTCCAGCATAATGCGGTCGTGGATGATCTCCGTATAGGGCACGGGGATCTCCGTGGGATAGTAGGCCTTGTCCAGGTCGGTGATGATGGCCTTCACCACACGCTCCGGCGCCTCGGGGCAGTTGGGCTTGAAGGAGGCAATGGTGCCGTCCTCGTTGTAGGTCACATCGTAGAGAGAAGGCACATACACGCCCTGCACAGAGGCCAGCTTTTTCAGGCAGGCTTCGCGGGGCTCGCCGCTCTTCTTCCAGTCGCGGATCACCCGGTTCAGCTCCACGATCTGCTCTTCACCGTCGCCCACCATGAAGGCGTCAATGACGTCCGCCAGGGGTTCCGGGTTGAAGGCGCAGGGGCCGCCCGCCACCACGATGGGATCATTCTCCCCACGCTCACAGCCCTTCAGCGGAATGCGCCCCAGCTTCAGCATGGCCAGCACATTGGTGTAGCTCATCTCATATTGCAGGGTAAAACCCACCACGTCAAAGGCATTGAGTGGCTTGCGGTTCTCCAGGGAGAACAGCGGCACATCCTCCTGCTGCATCAGCGCCATCATGTCCACCCAGGGCATGCACACCCGCTCGCACAGGCTCCACTCCTGCTGATTGATGATGGCGTAAAGGATCTTCATCCCCAGGTGGGACATGGCCACCTCGTAGGTATCGGGAAAGCAGAATGCAAAGTGCAGCTCGGCATCGTCCCAATTCTTCAGGGCGGTATTCATTTCGCCGCCGGTGTAGCGGGGCGCCTTCTGCACCTTTTCCAGCATAGCTTCGATCTTATCGGAATACAAATCACGTGCCTCCTTTATAAAAAACACACATTATAATGTACCATTTTGGCGGCAGATGGTCAACCTCCGCAAGCCGCATGAAAGAAATTTTTGCTTTCAGCGCAGAGAATGTATCTTTCAGTCATCTGCATGTATGCTTGGACAGGAATTTCTTCACAACACGGTCACATTGTGGTATGATACACTTGTTTCAACAGAATGCTTGCCAAGAAAGGAGCTTATCATGAAACGCAAACTCAAAGCAGGCGCCATTGCGCTGATCTGCGTGCTGGCCGTGGTCGTCCTCATCGGCTGGGGCGGCTTTTACCGCGTCGGCCAGGGCGAAGAGGCTCTGGTGCTGACCTTCGGCAAGGTCACCGCCACCCATGGTCCCGGCCTGTACTGGCACTTCCCGCTGGTGCAGGATATCATCAGCGAGTCCGTCACCACCATCCACACCAAGGAATACGGCTTCCGCACCACCCGTCAGGGCAGCTATGGCATTGCCGCCAAGTATGCCGATGAGACCGACGAGGGCGTGATGCTCACCAACGACAACAGCATCGTGTCCCTGGAGGCCATTTATCAGTACACCATCCGGGACGTGAAGCAGTATGCCTTTGACGTTCACGACCCCGAAGGCACCCTGCAGCTGGCCTTTGAGGCAGTCATCCGCCGCAACATCCAGAACCGCAGCCTGGACGACGCCCTCCTGAACAAGGAGGAGATCGAGCGCGAAGTGCTGCCGGATTTCCAGGCCCTGATCGACAGCTATGAGATGGGCGTGAAGATCAACGATGTGCGCATCCAGAACATTACCGTCCCTGCCGAGGTGGCCTCTGCCTATGAGGACGTGAACAACGCTAAGAACGAAAAGACCAAGCGCCTGGACGAAGCCGAGCGCTACAAGAACAACGTGCTGCCCACCGCCCGCAGCCGCGCCTATGCTGTATTGCAGGAGGCCGAGGGCTACAAGGCCGAGACCATCGCCGCTGCCGAGGCAGATGTGGCCGTGTTCAAGGCTGTGTATGAAAAGTATCAGACGGCGCCGGAGATCACCCGCACCCGCCTGCTGATCGAAACCCTGGAGAAGGTGCTTTCCAGCGCCAACAAGCTTTATCTTGTGGACAGCGACACCGGCACCACCAAGCTCCTTGACCTGAACGGCGCACCCGCTTCTACCGGCGCTGCCGCCGTGGCCGGAGGTGAATAAACATGGATTGGAATAACAACAATCAGCAGAATACTGCCTACCAGCAGCCCATCAACATCAATGAGGTCAAGGCCAAGAGCTTCATCAAGAAGCACGGCGGCCGCACCGTGCTCATCGCCGTGATCGCCATCCTTGCCCTGATCCTCTTCAACGAGAGCATGTTCATCGTGGGCGAGGCCGAGCAGGCCATGGTCAGCCGCTTCGGCGTGATCAAGCGCATCATCACCAATTCCGATAACAACTTCCACGATAAGTACGCCGAGCAGCTCAAGGACGAGATCACCTCCTCCGGCAGCGTGAAGCTCCAGGTGGGCAGCGGCTTGCACTTCAAGGTGCCCTTCATCGACAAGGTGGAAAAGTATTCCTCCCGCCTGTACACCTACATCTCCGACAGCGAAGTGGTGAACACCCTGGAGAAGAAGCAATATTACATCACCACCTACGCCCAGTGGAGCATCACCGATCCCGCCCTGTTCAGCCTGAAGCTTGGCAGCATGACCGCCGCCGAGAACCAGCTGGACAATATCATCCACCCGGTGATCGTGCAGCTGATCAACCGCATGCTGGCTGACAACTTCATTTCCAACAAGGACGCGCTGAACAACGCCCTGCAGGAAGGCCTGAACATCGTCAACCAGGATATGTGCGTCCGCGGTATCGAGGTGAAGGATATCCAGATCCACCGCACCATCCTGCCCACCGGCAACATCGAGTCCACCTACGCCCGCATGCAGGCTGACCGCGCCAAGGAAGCCCAGCAGCTGCGCAGCGAAGGCGACGAGGAATACAACAAGGTAGTCGCCGCCGCC
Organism: Clostridia bacterium; assembly: GCA_017463245.1. Lineage (GTDB taxonomy): Bacteria > Bacillota > Clostridia > Christensenellales > Aristaeellaceae > UBA11524. Next base: position 19,247 of record JAFTPN010000072.1, on the reverse strand, counting down.
GACCTGGAAGCCCGTCAGATCGAGGCTGCCGCCGTCAGCGACGCCGGTACCATCCGCGGTGAGGCCGAGGCCATGGCTGCCGAGATCTACGCCAATGCTTACAGCGTGGACGCGGACTTCTACGCCTACTGGCGCAGCCTGCAAGCCTTGGAAGCTGCCCTGGGGCAGAACGCCACCCTGGTGCTGGATCAGACCAATCCCCTCTTTGCAGATCTGATGCAGTTCGTGAAGTAAACCGCATACGCAAAATCACCTCCGGGCAAGCTGACCCGGAGGTGATTCTTTATGCGTTCCTTTCTGATCGGCGCCATCGGCTATCCCCTGCTGGAGCTTGCCTGGCGCGGCCGTACCCACCCCAGCATGGCGCTGGCGGGCGGGTTAAGCACCTCGCTGATCCACCGCATCGGCCGTACAGACCTGCATCCTGTGAACAAAGTCCTGCTTTGCGGTGCAGGCATCACCGCCATTGAGGCAGGCTGCGGCCTCATCTGGAACCGCCGCCATCAGGTGTGGGACTATCGACATATGCCTCTGAACTGGCACGGGCAGGTGTGTCTTTCCTTCGCATTGGCATGGTGCGGACTATCCGCAGCCTATCTGCTTGCTGAGAAAGCCATCACGCAAGCTGCGCCGCCAGCTGCTGTGCAGCCTGCTTCGCCTGTGCCTCCGCAGCGGCCATGATGGCCTCCACGTCCCGCCCGGCAAGGTCAAGGGCTTCGGCCTTCACTTCGGCAAAGCCGGGAATACCCAGCACCTTCAGCACATCCCTGATGTACATGGTTCCCCAGTCATGCTCCCCAATGGGGCTGCCCGCCGTGGTAATGTACACCGCCTCTTTCCCCCGGCACAGGCCGACGGACTGGTCATTCACATACTTGAAGGTCAGGTTGCGGACGTACATGTTCTCCACCCACACCTTCAAAATGGAGGGAAAGGACATATCCCAGTAGGGTGCGGCGATCACCACCGCATCCGCCTGCTGAAACGCCACCGCAGGAGCAAACAGCGGATCATCCCACGCCAGCTGGTCGCACAGGGCCTCCTTGCGGTTCAGCGTGTCCATGTCCACAGAGCGCAGCCCCATGGTGGTCAAGTCCTGGTGGATGATCTCCACCTGAGGGCAGGCGGCAGAGAGCGCATCCAGAAACACCCGCGCCAGGCGCAGCGTGCGGGATGCCTCGCCCCGCACACAGGCATTGACAAACAAAACCTTCGGCATAGGTTTCTTCCTCCTTCTTGTCACTATTTATTCTACCATGAAGGATTGTACAAATCCTGCTCTTTTTTTGTTTTGGCAGGAAAAGAAGCAATGCATACAGAAATAATAGATGACGATGTTTCGGCATCGATCCATCTTTCCGGAGGTATTGCAGCATGAAAAAGCTCATTGCTCTCATTCTCTCTCTGGTACTTTGCCTGTCTGTTATGGCTCCTGCCCTGGCCGATCAGCCCGCTGGCCCCTCTGTGGCCGTCGTTGTTGCCGGCACCCTGGGTGACCGTTCCTTCTACGATTCCGCCAACGAAGGCCGCCTGAAGCTGGAAGCTGACCTTGGCCTGACCACCACCGTGATCGAGTGCGCCGAGGACGCCTCCAAGTACGAGAACGCCCTGGTCACCGCCGCTGAGAACTACGACGTGGTCGTGGCTGTGGGCTGGCAGTTCTGGGATGCCCTGGCTGGCAATGCCGCCACCCCCGGCGTGCCCGTGGACTTCCCCGAGACCAAGTTCATCTTCATCGACAACGGCCTGGACGGCGTGGGCGACAACCTGATGTCCGTGATCTATGCCCAGAATCAGGGTTCCTACCTGACTGGCTATATCGCTGGCAAGATGTCCAAGACCGGCAAGATCGGCGTTGTGGGCGGCCAGGACAGCGATACCATCAACGACTTCATCGTGGGGTATGAAGCTGGCGCCAAGTATGCCAATGCTGATATCGCCATCGAGAAGCGCTACACCGAGGACTTCGAGGATCCCTCCAAGGGCAAGGAAGCCGCTCTGGCCATGTATGATGCTGGCTGTGACATCGTGTTCGCCGTTGCTGGCAAGACCGGTGAAGGCGTGTTCGAGGCTGCTGCCGAGAAGAATGCCTATGCCATCGGCGTGGACAGCGACCAGAAGTACATCAACCCCGACGTGATCATCTGCTCCATGGTGAAGGATGTGGGCAAGTCCCTGTACAACACCATCGCCAACATGGACGAGAACTTCAAGGGCGGCCAGATCTGGTGCGCTGACATGGCCACCGGCTACATCGGCGTGGCTTACGGCGATGAGACCATGCCCCAGCAGGTTTCCGACGAGCTGAAGGCCGAAGTGGCTGAGCTGGCCGAGAAGATCGTCTCTGGCGAGATCGTGGTTCCCTCCACGCTGCAGTAATTATTTCGACCCCTTAGGGCAGCGGAGCATTCCCTGCCCTTTTCCTATATCCATAAGCATTCCAATCTACTACTGCGAGGCGATCCCATGGCAAGCGAAACCATCGTATCCTTCCGCAATGTATCCATGCAGTTTCCCGGCGTGCTGGCCAACCATGATGTGAGTCTGGACATCCACAAGGGCGAGGTCTTTGCCCTTGTGGGCGAAAACGGCGCGGGCAAGTCCACCCTGATGAACATCCTCTACGGCATGAACACCCCCACCAGCGGCGAGGTGATCATCAAGGGGCAGAAAATGACGCACTTCTCCCCCAGCGAGGCCATTGAACGCGGCGTGGGCATGGTGCATCAGCACTTCATGCTGGTGCCGTCCTTCACCGTGGCGCAGAACATCGTTCTGGGGCGCGAACCCAAGCATCGCGGCCTGTTCTATGATTTCCGCAAGGCCAAGGCCATCACCGATTCCCTGGTGGAGGAATACGGCCTCACCGTTGATCCTGCCGACAAGGTGGCGGACATCAGCGTTGGCCTGCAGCAGCGCGTGGAGATCCTCAAAACGCTGCACCGTGGCGCGGACATCCTCATCCTGGACGAACCCACCGCCGTGCTGACGCCCCAGGAGACCGACGAGCTGTTCTCCGTGATCCGCCGCATCGTAAAGGAAAAGCAGATGACCATCATCATCATCACCCACAAGCTCTATGAGGTGATGGCTATTTCCGACCGCGTGGGCGTGATGCGGGGCGGCAAGCTGGTAAGCGTGGAGAATACCGCCGATGTGAACGAGCGCATCCTGGCCTCCATGATGGTGGGACGCGATGTGCTGCTGGGTCAGCTTGACCGCAACGACCCCATGGTCACCGACAACGAGCCTGCCATCGAGATCACCGACCTCCATGTGACGGACAATCGCGGTCTGCCCGCTGTGCGCGGCCTGAGCCTCACCCTGCACCGGGGCGAGATCCTTGGCATTGCAGGCATTGAAGGCAACGGCCAGAGCGAACTGATCGAAGCCGTGGCGGGTATGCGCAGCTTCCGCAAGGGCGATGTAATCATCAACGGAAAGTCCATTGCGGGCATGAATGCCGGCCAGGTTCGCGCCCTGGGGGTCGCCCATGTGCCGGAGGATCGCCTCACCACCGGTGTATCCGCCCCTGCCGATGTGACGGACAACCTGATCGTCGGCAAAGAAAAGCTCCCCCGCTTCTCCCTGCTGAAGACGCACATGAAAAAGCGCGCCATGCGCCAGTATGCCAAGGAGATATCCGAGAAGTTCGATATCCGCGGCGCTGGCATCGACACCGCCGTGGGCAGCCTTTCCGGCGGCAATATGCAAAAAGTTGTGGTCGCCCGCGAGTTTTCCTTCGATACCCCGGTGCTGATCATCTCTCAGCCCACCCGCGGCGTGGACATCGGCGCCATGGAGGCCATCCATCAGCTAATCATGGATAAGCGCAACGCTGGCTGCGCCATCCTCCTGGTCAGCGCCGACCTGGATGAACTCTACCGCCTCTCCGACAGGCTTGTGACCATCTACGAGGGACGCATCACCGGCGAGTTTACCCCGGATTCCATTGCCAAAACCGAGATCAGCTTCTACATGACCGGCGGACGGAAGGAGGCAGATGCATGAAACTTCGCAAAAACATGAGCTATCTGCTCTCCCTGTTCATCGCCGTGGCTGCTGCCTTCATTCTCGGCGGCGTGATCATGGCGCTGTCCGGCCATGACCCCATCGAGGGCTACACCCTCATGTTCCAGGGTGCCTTCGGCACCCAGCGCGCCTCTGCCAACACCCTGGCCAAGGCTTCCACCCTGTGCCTGTGCGGCCTGGCCACCGCCATTGCCGCCCACGCTGGCATCTTCAACGTGGGAGGCGAAGGCCAATTGTACCTGGGCGCCATGGCCTCTGCCTGGGTGGGCGCAAGGCTCACCGGCACCTCCCCCTGGATCGCCGTGCCCCTGTGCCTGCTGGCAGCCATGCTGGCGGGCGGCATCTATGCCTGGATCCCTGGCATGCTGAAGGTGAAGATGAAGGTGAACGAGGTCATCACCACCATCATGCTGAACTCAGCGGCCATCTACTTCTGCTCCTTCCTCACCAACGGCCCCCTGAAGACCGCCGAGAAGGGCGTTTCTGCCGGCACCGATGCCATCGACCCCGCCTTCATGTTCTCCCGCATCGTGCGCCGCTCCAGCCTTACCGAGAGCATCTTCCTGGCGGCCATCATCGCTCTGGTGGTCTGGTACCTGATGAAGAAGTCCACCACCGGCTTCCAGATGAAGCTCACCGGCGAAAACGAGCGCTTTGCCAAGTACAGCGGCATCAAGTCCAGCAAGCTGGCGCTGTGGAGCATGGTAGCCTCTGGCGCCATCTGCGGCCTGGTGGGTATGTTCGAGATCTTCGGCCTGCACGGCCGCTTCATCGAGTCCGTGTCCAGCGAGTTCTACTTCGATGGTATGCTGGTCGCCATGATCATGCGCTACAACCCCGTGGGCATCATTCTCATGAGCCTGTTCTTCGGTGCGATGGAGATCGGCGGCGCGGCCATGGAGCTGAACGCCAGCATCCCCTCCTCGCTGATCGTGCTGATCCAGTCCATCATCATTTTCTTCATGGCAGCCGAGCAGGGCATCACCGCTGCTTTCCAGGCACGCCGCGCCCGTAAAAAGGCAGCCAAAGCGCTGCAGAAGGGAGATGCAGCATGACAGAGCTTTCTACCATCTTCAATATCGGCCTTCTGCAAAATACGCTGCGCACCGCTACCCCCGTGGTGCTGTGCGCCCTGGGCTGCCTGATGACCGACCATGTGGGCATGACCAATATCGGCGTGGAGGGCATGATGCTCATCGGTGCCTTCTCCGCTGTGATGGGCAGCTGGGTCTGCGGCAGCTGGTGGATGGGACTTGTGTTCGCCATTGCCATCGGCCTGCTGTTGGGGCTGTTCTATGGCGTGTTCGTCATCAAGTTCAAGAGCGACGAGTTCATCATCGGCGTAGCGCTGAACACCTTTGCCATGGGCCTGACCACGTTCCTGCTCCGCACGCTGACGGGTCAGAGCGGCACCTTCCACGCCCCCGAGGGCAATCTGTCCACCCTGCCGCGCCTCTCTGCCGAGTGGCTGAACAGCATCCCCATCCTGGGCGATCTGCTCAACAACAACACGCTGCTGGTGTATGTCTCCTGGGTGCTGGTGCTGGTGTGCTGGCTGCTGATCTACCACACGCCCCTGGGCTTCTGGCTCCGCGCCTCCGGCGAGCATCCCCAGTCCCTGCGCTCCGCTGGCCGCAGCCCGGAAAAGATGCAGTACCTGGCATCGCTGCTGTGCGGCATGCTCTCCACCCTGGCGGGCGCGCACCTGGCGCTGGGCTATCTCTCCACCTTCAGCGAGAATATGTCCAACTCCCGCGGCTACATCGCCTTTGCCTGCGTGATCTTCGGCCGGGCCAACCCGCCCAAGGTGTTCCTGGCCGCGCTGCTCTTTGGCTTCATCGATGCTCTGGGCATGCGCCTGCAGTCCGTGGGCATTTCCTCGGCGCTGACCTCCATCTTCCCCTACCTCGGCACCGTGCTGATGATGGTGCTGGTGGTGTGGCGCACCGAACGCCGCAAAAAGAAATTGGCGCAATAACACATAAGCCGGACAGAAAAGCTGTCCGGCTCTTTCTTTAGCTGTGCGGCGGTTCTTCTCCATCCTCCGGCTTCTTGCCCACCAGGCCGCCGGTCATTTCATGCAGGTTGCGCCCAGCCTTCCTCATGCCGCCTTTGGCGGAGCCAGTCGCCACAACGCCATACACAATCGCACCCACCACCGCGATGCCCACCACCCACAGAATACCGCTGCCCGCGCCCGTGTTGCTATCGGCCATGGGCACATCCGATTCGCCCTGGGTGATGCCGCCCGCCTGCTCCCGGCTGCTGCCGCGCACATCGCTGGTGCCAGCAGAGCCCGTCACGCCGCCGTACATCGTGCGGTAGATCACGTCGGCCATCATGGGCATACTGGTCAGCACTTTTTCCTTCTCAAGGGTGTAGGTGCCGCATTCCAGCAGGATGCTGTGGGGCGCCAGATCCTGGTTGTACGTTCCCTTGCCCATGTAGATGTCCTTGATCAAGCCCGGATACACCCGGTCTGCCACCGCCTTGATCTTCAAGGCAAATTCCTTGTTCACCGCCATGTTCTGGTTGCCCCTGCCCACCAGCAGCCGCACCTTGGAGCAAGGCTTCCCGGCAATGGTCACCGCATACTCATCCGGATCGGGAATACCGTCCCTGTGGATGTCCAGCAGCGCGTCCGGCATGGACTTCAGCAGCTGCACCGCCGTCTGCCGCGAGCGACGGTATGCACCTGCATCATGGGGATGGTGCAGCGTGTCCGCAACCTCTGCTTTCGCCCCCTTGTCCTCCAGTTCATCCCCCAACGCTTTCGCAATCTGATAGATCGACCCGCGCTCCTCGTCGCTGTACTTGCCGTCCGATGGCTCATAGCTCTCGTCGCTGTGGGTGCAGTACAGGGCGATCAGCCTTTCCCCCAAGGCGCTTACCGGCAGCGCCGCATCGGCATCCAGCCAGCTCACATCCGGCATCTCCACGCTGCCCCGCTGAGCAGCCACCGCGGTTTCCCCATCGATCCGGATGATCTCATACATCCGGTTATCTCCGGCGATATACTCATCGCCAGTCTCCGGCTCATAACACACCTGTGTCAGCCGCACACCGTCCTCGGTGACGATCGTCCACACTTCTTCCTCCGCCTGCGCCACCAGGGGCAGCAGCAGGAACAGCGCAATCAGCAGCTTTCTCATGCCTCGCTTCCCTCCTTTCGTCTGCGCGCCATGCGTTCTACCACTTCACCTACCAGCTCCGCCAGCAGCACCGCCAGCACGCCGCTGATGACCACCGTGTCCGCAATGCCTGCGCCGCCCAGAACCAGTTGCTGGTGGATACCCTGACTCCAGTTCACCACGGCTGTGGCCACGTCTGCAAGGATCACCCCCACCACGCCGCAGATGAACGCACCCCGTCTGCTGCGCCCCAGCAGCCACGCCACAACACCGCCCACAAGCCCATAGGGCAGGTTTGGATCCATAAACATTTCCTCCGGTTCATCCGGCAGCAGAACAGATAGGGCATACACCGCCCCGCCGGTCACCAGCGCACCAATAGCTGCCCGCAGCCGTTCCTTGCCTTCATCAGCTTTCACGAAGAGATATACGCACACGCCCAGGGGGATCACCGCCCCGCCGATGCTCAGTTCCACCATCCCCAGCTCCACATTGGGCAGCAGCGTGCCCACAAACATGGCTGCCACCAGCAGCAAGGCCATTCTGTCTGTGAGATGCATTCTGTCCAGCACCCGCTGCAAAACGCCAAAGAAGATCAGCACGGCTACCACCGTCAAGACTATCATTCCGACTGACATAACGCCTCCAACAATCATTCAGGATGGTGATAGATTGCGCAATTTCTTTTCAACGCATACAAAAAAGTGACCGCGAACGGTCACTTCTATGGATTACCGCAGGATACTCACCACCAGGGTGATGATCACCATCGCCAGCGTTACCCAGGGCAATACCCTTTCCAGCACATGCATCACCTTGTTCCGCGTGCGCAGCTTGCTGGGGATAGGAATCAGGTTGAAGTTCAGCACCACGCCCAGCACGCAGCATAGCAGTCCAAGGCTCCACCAGGGCTGTGCAAAGCCCTGCACCACGGAGAAGATCAGAAAGCCGCAGCCCAAGCCCGGAAGTAAAAGCCGAGCCGCTTCCACTACATATTGCAACATACTCTTCCTCCTTATCAGCACACCGTAACGTCGCCGGAAACGCTATGGGCATTCACCCAGGCCACCGGCGCACCCAGCGCCTCGCCATAGCGATTGTGCTTGCCGCCGCTCACCGTCTGCATCCGCACACCCACCTGACCCTGCAGGCTGGCAGGCAGATGAATGGTCAGATCGCCGCTGGTGGTGTTGCAGGTCACATTCCGCAGGGTATCGCTTTCCACCCGCAGGCCAATGTCACCGCTGACGGACTTCAGGTTCACCTGCTGCATGGCGCCATCGATCTGCGCATCGCCGCTGACCGTGATCACGCTGATATCCGGGCAATCGCCATTGTACTCCACATCGCCGCTCACCGTCTGGATGGTCAGCCTGGGCGTGGAAGCATTCACGTCCACATCACCGCTGGAGCCCTTCACGCGGATGCTTTGCGGCTGCTTGTCCTCGTCCAGGGTGATGTCCACATCGCCGCTGGTGGTCTCCACCAGGATCTCGCTGAGGGTCACATCGTCCACGTCCACGTCGCCGCTGGTGGCACGGATCTCCACGGCGATGGCGTATTCCTGCGGCAGGGCAATGGTCACCTCGCCGCCACCGCCATACTGGAAGTTCACCTTGATGCTGCCCATCATCTTCTTAATGCCGTTCATCAGGTCGGAGAAGCTGTTCCACTCATGGTCGATCCCTTCCATGGTCTGATTCTTCTCCATCCGCATCTCGGCCTTGTTGTCCCGCTCGATCTTCAGCGTGCTGCCGTTGGCGGCCACCACCAGGTTGGGCATTTCTTCCTTGTCATAGTACACATGGATGAGATCATCGTCCGAGGCCTCGAAGTTGATGTCGTCCGAGGTCAGCAGAACGCTCACCCGCTTCACCTGCTGGGGATCGAACACCAAATCCTTGTCGGTATCCTCGTCCTCATCATAAGCGGGCTCATAGCCGCCCTTGCGGGGATACTCAGCAATGACTTCCTCCATGCCCTTCAGGCTGTCCACCACCGCAGCAATGGCCTCGTCCTCGTTCATGCCACGGGCGATCATATCCTGATAGCGCTCCTGGCAGTTGTTCATCACCTCGTCCTTCAGAGCCTGCACCTCGTCGGACATCTGGGTATTCTGAAACATGATCTCCACAATGCGTGCAACCGTTGCGTTCATCGTACTTCCTCCAATAATTGATCGATCAGCGATCTTGTCTGCTTCCAGGTTTCGCAGTCCTGCGTCAGCCGCTCCAGGCCTGCGTCCGTCAGGGAGTAATAGCGCCGCCGTGCGCCGCTCATTTCGTCGCCCCAGTAGGAGCGGATCAGCCCTGCGTTTTCCAGCCTGCGGAAGGCGGTGTACAGCGTGGCTTCCTTCAGTTCAAAATCGCCGCCGCTGATCTCCGCCACCTTTTTGTTGATCTGGTAGCCATAGCTGTCCCCATCGGCCAGCTGACGAAGAATAATGGTATCCGTATATCCTCTGAGGATATCTGCCGTCAATGCCATTTCCTCACCTCCGATATACATTTTACACAAATATACCTCACCTGTCAAGGTATATCAGAAATCTTATCAAATTCTAATCTTTCGCTCTGCTGTTCTTTTGCTGTTCAAAGCCTTGCATCCTTGGGGTTCCTCTTGTAAAATGATAGCGTTGTATACAAAATATTATCCTGTAAAAGGAGCGATCCCCATGCAGAAAATTCAGATGACCACGCCCCTGGTGGAAATGGACGGCGACGAGATGACCCGAATCCTCTGGGCGGATATCAAGGATATGCTGATTCTCCCCTTCGTTGACCTGAAGACCGAGTATTATGACCTGGGTCTGCCCAACCGCGACGCTACGGGTGATCAGGTGACCATCGACAGCGCCAACGCCACCAAGAAGTATGGCGTGGCCGTGAAGTGCGCCACCATTACCCCCAATGCCCAGCGCATGACGGAGTATAACCTGCATGAAATGTGGAAGAGCCCCAACGGCACCATCCGCGCCATGCTGGACGGCACCGTGTTCCGCGCCCCCATTCTGGTCAAGGGCGTGTCCCCCACCGTGCGCACCTGGGAAAAGCCCATCACCATCGCCCGCCATGCCTATGGCGATGTGTACCGCAATGTGGAGATCAAGGTTCCCGGCGCTGGCAAGGCTGAGCTGGTCTTTACCGGCGAGGATGGCCAGGAGATCCGCCAGACGGTGTTCAACTTCAAGGGGCCTGGCATCCTGCAGGGTGTGCATAACATCGATGCATCCATCGCCTCCTTCGCCCATGCCTGCTTCCAGTATGCCCTGAGCGTCAAGCAGGATCTGTGGTTCTCCACCAAGGACACCATCAGCAAGACCTACGACCACAACTTCAAGGACATCTTCCAGGAGATCTACGACAAGGACTACAAGGCCGCCTTTGAGGCTGCCGGTATCGAGTATTTCTACACCCTCATCGACGACGCCGTGGCCCGCGTGGTACGCTCCAAGGGCGGCTTCATCTGGGCTTGCAAGAACTACGACGGCGACGTGATGAGCGACATGATCGCCACCGCTTTCGGCTCCCTGTCCATGATGACCAGCGTGCTGGTCTCCCCCGACGGCAAGTATGAATACGAGGCCGCCCACGGCACCGTGACCCGCCACTACTACCGCCACCTGAAGGGCGAGCAGACCGGCACCAACCCAGTGGCCACCATCTTCGCCTGGAGCGGCGCCCTGCGCAAGCGCGGCGAAATGGACAACCTGCCCGACCTGTGCGCCTTTGCCGACAAGCTGGAGAAGGCCACCATCGACACCATCGAATCCGGCATCATGACCAACGACCTGGCCATTATGTACGAGGGCGAAGCTACCCCCGTGTACACCAAGCAGTTCCTGCAGGCCATTGCCGACCGACTGAACTAAGCCATGCAATTCCACAGTTTCTTCTTTGACGGAACCGATATCACCGACCTGCCGGGGAACATCATCCATCCCCGGCAGGCTCTTTTGATGCCCGGCGCTGATGACCTTCTCGCCCGCATCGCCAGCGCTTCACCCGGCAAAATCAGCACAATGCAGTTGCCAGCTGTTGAAGCAGATGCCGCGACCCATCTAATCGCCACCGGCGTTCTGCGCAGCGAAGGCAAACGCCTGTACTTCGACTGTCCCATCATCCTCGACGGTGATCGGCAAACCCTGGCCTCCATGACCACCCGCCACGCCCAGCGCCTTGCCGACATTCTGATGCAGCACAGCGCCCAGCTGAACGCCATCGTAGCCAGCAAACAGGATGGCTTTTCACCCCAGCGCCACCTTTACCATATGCTTTGCGGCGGAGTGATGGACGGCGCCATGTTCGATCACCTGGAAGCAAGCGGCCTGGTCACCACCAGCAAGCCGCTGCCCACAGGCGCCAATTGCCTCACCATTCTCTACGAGGACACCCCAGCCCTCAACCAGTTCAGCGACCTGCTGCTCTGCTCCTTCAACCGCCTGCGTACAGATAGCTGCACCTTCGTCTCTTTTGGCGACAGCGACGGGCTGCGCCGCGATTTCTACCGTTGGTTTGTTTGCCGCAGCACCAATCGCCCGGCGTTGCAGGATACGCCCCTGGATGCGCTTCTTCCCGCCTCCCTGCCCGAACTGCGCGAAGAGGCTGGCCGCCAATGGCTGCGTCTGATGGCAGGCCACACGCTCTCCGATGAATGGCGCACCATCTTCCAGCACTTTGGCTACACGGAGCAAGCTCGCCCCTGTGTGCCTGTTTACACCGCCACCGAATACGAAACCTTCCAGCAGCAGCTGGATGCTCTCGTTGCGCCGCTGCTCATGCCTGAGCTCCGCACCGTGCTCGCAGAACTCGCCACCTGCAACCAGCTCACCGCCATCCGCCATGGCGTTGCGTCCGCCGATTTGGCCAACGAGGTCTATCACATTCTCTTCGGGCAGATCAACGAGCAGCTGGTTCAATGTGGCCTGGTGGCGCAGCCCAATCATGTGCTGGGTGAAGGGCGTTACCTCCGCTGCGTGGAAATGGAAAATATCTGAGCAACATGGGAATAATCCCCTCCGCCTTCTCGTTGTATGGGTAGAACCTTTCGAGGAGGCTTTTTCTATGCGCAAGATGCTGCTGATCACCCTGCTGCTTTCCCTGGCTGCATTCCCCGCCCTGGCGGATGCCTACACCGACCTGGAGCCCGGCATCGTATCCGTTGTTGCGCCGCAGCCCATTCCCCTGCGTGCAGAACCCATCTACAGCGCCGAGCCCATCACCTACATCGCCACCGGAATGCGCCTCACCCTCCTTGATGTCAGTCAGGAAACGGGCTGGGGCTATGTCCGCATGCACAACACGTCGGAGCCCTATGCCCAGTACGGCCACATCCGGCTGGGCGGACTGCGTAACGGCGACTATCTCAGCAATGATATGCTCCGGGTCATCAACACCAGCCCAGGCGACCGACTGAACCTCCGCGAGAAACCCACCGCCGATTCCCCCTCCCTGGGCAAGTACTTCACCGGAACGCTGGTGGTGAATTACGACAGCGTTTACCACCCTCAGGGCGAAGGCTACCTGCGTGTGAAGGTGGGCAACCAGATCGGCTACATGGCTAAGGAATACCTTGCACCCTCTGATTCCTCCAGCGATTCCATGCTGCCCACCACCACCATCAGCAATGTCGGCGGCACAGGCGGCAATCTGCGGGGCTACCCCAGCCTTGATGGCCAGCTGCTGGACTTCTATCCCAATGGCACCAAGGTGACCATTCTCGGCGTGGCACACGATGGCTGGTGCCATGTGATGGTCGGCGGCAAGACTGGCTTCATGCGCACCGAGTTGCTCCAGGGGCAGATCTCCTTCGAAGCACCCACACCCATGATCGCCATGGACAACAACCCCGGCCTGTTCTCCCTACCCAATGATGCGGGGCAGATCATCTCCTGGGTTGGCGGCGCACCCACGGCCTATGTATACGGCAAACTGGCGAATGGCTGGGCGTATGTCTGCCTGGAGGGACAATGGGGCTATATGAGGCTGGACAGCCTCACCACCGACCTGAATTATGTCACCACCGAAAGCGGTGCAGGCTGATAAGAAAAGGCGCGGCGCTGAAATCACTCAGCGCCGCGCTTCATTATGTATTCACCCAGTAATGCTCCAGGTCGATGTCCTTCGGCGCGAAATGAACCGTTCGCCAGTATTCGCCGCCATTGTTCAGGATCGTCCCACGGCTGCCGGGGTTGTCAGGCTCGCAGGCGATCATCACCTTGTCCAGTCCAATGCTTTTGCAGAAAGGGAGCACCTCCCGCAGCATGGCCGTAGCCACGCCCTTGCGCCGCTCCGAAGGCCGCACCGAATAGCCAATATGTCCAGCGTACTCCCGCAGATAGTCATTGAGATAATGCCTCACCTGGATCATGCCAAGGATGCGCCCATCCAGCTTGCGGACATAGGCGAACTGCGTGGAAACCACCAGTTTGTCCTTATCGGGCAAGGTTTCTTCGCGTTTCATAGCGTTGTTTCGATCAATCCAGTCCTGCGCCTTTTCACACCTGCGCAGATTGCCGCAGCCATCCATGCTGCTGCCTGCATCCAGCATCTCCTGGCGATAAGCCATGATTTCCCCGGCATACTCCATGCCAGGCTCCACCAGCATCATCTCATCCACGGATATTCCTCCTTTAACTGATGCACGCCCGCACCGCCTGCACCCGGGCTGCCACATCGGCAAACTCTTCCGGGGTCAGGGACTGTGCGCCATCGCACAGGGCATGCTTGGGATCGTTATGCACTTCGATGATCAGGCCGTCCGCGCCGCAGGCCGCCGCGGCCAGGGACATGGGCTTCACCAGCTTGCTCACGCCCGTGGCATGGCTGGGGTCGATGATCACCGGCAGGTGGGTCAGGCCGTGCAGCACAGGCACGCAGCTCAAGTCGAGGGTGTTGCGGGTGGCGGTCTCGAAGGTGCGGATGCCGCGCTCGCACAGGATCACATTCTCGTTGCCGCCAGCCATGATGTACTCGGCGCTCATCAGCAGCTCCTGCAGGGTGTTGGCCAGGCCGCGCTTGAGCAGAATGGGCTTGTTGCACTTGCCCAGCTCCTTCAAAAGCTCAAAGTTCTGCATATTTCGCGCGCCCACCTGGATCACGTCCACATCCGCAAACAGGGGCAGATGGTTGATGTCCATGATCTCCGTCACAATGGGCAGGCCGGTTTCCTTCTTGGCCTCCAGCAGCAGGCGGATGCCCTCGCCGTGCAAGCCCTGGAAGGCATAGGGCGAGGTGCGGGGCTTGAAGGCGCCGCCGCGCAGCAGCGTGGCGCCCGCCTCCTTCACCGCCTTGGCCACGGTGATGATCTGTGCTTCACTCTCCACCGAGCAGGGGCCAGCGATGATCTGGAACATCCCGCCGCCCACCTTCACGCCGCCGCAGTCGATCACCGAATCCGCCGGGTGGAACTTGCGGTTGGCCTTCTTGTAGGGTTCCTGAATGCGGCGCACCGCCTCCACATCGTCCAGGGTGGCGATCATGTCCTCGTCAATGCGGGTGGTGTCACCCACCAGACCCATGATGGTGGAATGTTCGCCCTGGGAAAGATGGATCTTCAAGCCCATCTTGTTGAAAAACGCTGTCAGTTTGTCAATCTGTTCCTGCCGTGCTTCCTGCTTGAGAATAACGATCATGCTACCATACCTCCGTGCTGCTTTTGTCAAATGAAAAGCCCCACAGCTCATGCTGCAGGGCGATCAGGATGCATTCCACGCCAAATCACGCCCTGCACACACGATACAGAACGAAATAATACTTAGCGTAGCGAGCCTTGCGCATCGTTGCATCCTCCTTCATTGATTGTTCTTATCATACGCCATTCCGGCGCAATTTGCAAGAGTATTTCGCAAGGAAAACAAACCCAGTACAATCCTTATACATCCTTGCCCGATTCTTCCAGATACTTTTCCAGCTTGCGCTTCACCCGCTGCAGAGCATTGTCGATGGATTTCACGTGCCTGCCCAGGTTGTCGGCGATCTCCTGATAGCTCTTGCCATCCAGGTACGCCCGCAGCACCTCCTGCTCCAGGCCGGAAAGCACCTCGTCGATCTTGTGGTGGATGCTGTTCAGATCCTCCTGACCGATGATCAGCTCCTCCGGGTTGGTGGCGCGGCCTTCGATGATCACGTCCAGCAGCGTGCGGTCGCTTTCCTCGTCGTAGAGGGGCTTGTTCAGAGACACATAGCTGTTCAGGGGAATGTGCTTCTGGCGGGTAGCCGTCTTGATGGCGGTGATGATCTGCCTGGTGATGCACAGCTCCGCAAACGCCCGGAAGGAGGAAAGCTTATCCGGCCGGAAGTCGCGGATGGCCTTGTACAGGCCGATCATGCCCTCCTGCACAATGTCCTCGTGATCCGCACCAATGAGAAAATAGCTCCTTGCCTTGGAACGGACAAAGTTCTTGTACTTGTTCAGCAGATACTCCTCCGCCATGGTATCGCCCTGGCGGCACAGCGCCACCACGTCCTCATCGTTCATGGAGGCGTAATCGGACATCAGGGGCAGATCTTCCCCGCGATCCTCTTCCAGTTCAGGAAGCGTATCTTCTGTCTGCTCCTCATCCTGGTACTCCATCGCCCGGCGCAGCTCGGCCAAGGTGGCCAGCTCATCCTCGGTGAAGTCCATGTCACGGTCATCCATCGTTGTATCCTGCCTTGTCAGTTTGTTTGTGTTCATCCCCGGCGCAGCTTTTCCAGCACCTGCAGGGTATCCTCCGGCAAGCGTCCGGCCAGGTTCTGCTTGCGGCCAAGATTTTGATGCTTGTGTGCCTCCAGCCCCGTGGTGCGCTGCTGCTTCAGTTCACGCAGCAGTTCCCGTGAGGTCAGCCGTGTTGCGCCCGTGGACAGCACCTGGGATTGCTCCAGCCCGTCGGAGGTAGCCACCCGCACCGTGCGGTATTTCGGCGTTTGCGCCACCAGCCGCTCAATGTAGCTGTCCGCTGTTTCGCCATGGCAGGTGAACACCAGCGTCAGGCTGCCGTATTGCTCCTCTGTGCGGATCTTCCTGTCGGACTGGTAGCCGTCAAACACCAGCACCACATCCTCGCCCGCATAGCCGCTGTAGTCCTCCAGCTGATGCATCAGCCTGTCGCGGCTTTCATCCAGCGTCCATTGGTGTTTCTCGGCCTCCCGCCATGCGCCGATGACGTTATAGCCGTCTACGATCAAAAGCGGTTTCATTTTCTGCGGGAGGACAGCACGCGGTACATCACAATGCCTGCCGCCACAGAGGCATTCAGGCTGTCGATATGGCCAGCCATGGGCAGGGACACCTTTTGGTCGCACTTCTCCAGGGTCAGGCGGCTCACGCCCTCGCCTTCAGCGCCCACCACCAGCGCCACACCGCCCTTGAAATTCACCTTCTCGTAGTCCTCGCCGTCCATGTCCAGGGCGTAGGTCCACACGTTCTTTTCCTTCAGCTCTTCCAGCGTCCGGTTCAGATTGGTGACGCGAGCCACCTTCATGTGTTCCACCGCACCGGCAGAGGCCTTCACAGCGGCAGGGGTCAGGCCCACGCTGCGGCGTTCAGGCACGATCACGCCATGGGCGCCCACGCATTCAGCGCTGCGGATGATGGCGCCCAGGTTGTGGGGATCGGTCACACCGTCCAGCAGGATCAGGAAGGGATCCTCGCCCCTTTCGGCAGCTTCCTCCAGCATGGCGTCCACCGTGGAATACTGGTAGGCGGAGGCAAAGGCCAGCAGACCCTGATGATGGGGGGTGATGTCGTCCAGGCGGGACTTGTCCACCTCCTGCACAAGAACGTGCTGCTCCCGCGCCATCTGTACGATCTCACGGGCAGAGCCAGACAACTCGCCCTTCTGCACCAGCAGCTTTTCGATATCGCGGCCAGCCTTCAGCGCCTCGCGGATGGGATTGCGGCCACTCAGCAGGTTCTCCTGCACGACTTCCTCCTGCACGGGCGCGGCCACCGGCGCGGGACGATGCTCAAAGTCGCGATAGGAGCGCTCCTGACGGGGTTCCTCAAAGCGGCGGTCGCCATGGGGCTTTCTGTCAAAGGAACGATTGTCACGGTGATCATCATCCCGGCGGGGACGGAAATCATCGCAGCGGTTGTCGCGACGATCGTCATCGCGGCGGCGATCACCATAGCTGCGACGGTTGTCACCCCCGCGGTTCTGGCCATAGGAGCGGTTATCGCGGTAGTTGTTGTTGCTGCGGAAATTGCGGCGCTCGCCGTCGTCCTCCGCATCGGGGCCAAAGCGGCGGGATGCACCGCGGTAGCGGGTGCCTTCCTCCTCCCACTTGTCCTGGGCGTGATCCTTCTTCACCGGGCGCTTGCCGGGAACGTCATGATAAAATGCCATCTTTATTCTCCTTCATTCTTCGTCAGCTGATCAATCATTGCCTGGCGCTCGCGCTTGATCTCCCCAGCCTTGCCGCAGGACTTTGCGCCCTCCGGGCAAGCGCCCCGCAGGCAGCCAGGGCCTGCATCGGCAAAGAGCGCGGGAGCCACCTCCATGCACAGGCGGTGTATCTCTGTTGCCATGGCGCGGATCTCCCATTGGGCGCGGCTGCACATTCTCAGGCCAAAGAAGTGGCGCAGTTCGCGCACGTTCATGGTCATCATCAGGCGGGTCTCGCAGGCGCCGGGAAGCACAAAGCGTGCATCCTCATTGCTGCCCTCGCCAGTACCAAGCTTTTCCTGCCAGGCACAGTACCATTCATGCATCTGCTGCATCTGGCGGTGATACTCTTCCTGCGCCGCGTCGCCCAGGGCAGCGATCTTCGGGGGCATGATGTAGCCAAAGCCGTCCTCATAGGACACATACCGCTGGCTCTGCACGGAAAAGCTGGCCAAGCGGTGCCGCGTCAGCTGAGCCAGCAGCACGCGGCTCACGCCCTCCACACCAAAGGTGAAGGAAGCATGTTCCAGCACGGATTCATGCCCCATGCCCATGATCTTCTGCACAAACGCGCTCTGATCCTTGGCAGACACACGCTGGGTCAGGTCGTCGATGGTGGCACGGGAATAGCACAGCCGTGCGCCCAGCGCCACGGTCTCTTCCGGCGAGAGGGTGTGGCGGATCAGCGCCACCTTCAGGTTCACTTGCATGGGGTTTCCTCCTGCTGCGAAATGTCAAACAGGTGCAAAAGCCTTTCCTCCTGCCCTGTCACATACAGATAACCCACCAGCGCCTCCAGCGCCGTGGCTGCGGAATAGTCCGCCGGGTCCTGGTTCTTCGGCACCGGGTGCCGGGCGTGGGCGTTGCGCCCCCGGCGAAGGATATCCTCCTCCGGCTCGGTGGTCAGGCCATCCAGCCTGCGCAGCGCAGCGGCCTGGGCAGCTGCATTCACGTGCTGCACGGCCTCCTGATGCATATGGCGCAGGTTGCGTCCACGGTAGAGCAGCCTGCTGCGGATCAGCAAGTCCCACACCGTGTCGCCAATATACGCCAGCTGCAAGGGATTCAGCAGCCGGGCTGCCTCCTCCGTCATGGGTGCGGATTCCCGCAAGCTCACGCCACCGCCTCCTTCTACGCATACACATTCATTATAGCATAACCAATTGAATTTGGATAGCCTTTCCTTTCAGGAAAATGAAAAAAGCACTGCCATGCAGCAGTGCTTCCGTACACCATCAGGGACTCGAACCCTGGACACCCTGATTAAGAGTCAGGTGCTCTACCAACTGAGCTAATGGTGCTCATGTTGCCTCGCGGTCAACGATAGCTATTATACTCCTTTTCGTCCGGAAGTCAATAGTTATTTTGAAAAAAGTTTGTTTTTTTGATAAAAAAGTTCCCACAGCCATAAGACTGTGGGAAACAATTTTGCCTTTCGGATTACTCCTGCACAGGAGCACCAACGGGGCAGGTGTCGGCGCAAGCGCCGCACTCGATGCAAGCATCGGCGTTGATCTCGTACTTGCCGTCGCCCTCAGCGATAGCATTCACGGGGCACTCAGCCTCGCAAGCGCCGCAGCTGATGCAATCCGCAGTAATCTTGTATGCCATGGTGGATTCACCTCCTTGCAGAGTAACACATCATACACGGTGTGTTGATATAGCTATCATACCACGCTCTTGCATGAATTGCAAGATGAAATTTTGCAAATCCGGCG
>JAFTPN010000071.1 GCA_017463245.1 Clostridia bacterium | reverse complement strand
GTGGCCGATGGTGCCGATGTTAACGTGCGGCTTTTTACGCTCGTAATGCTCCTTAGCCATGGGAAAATCCCTCCTAAATTATCTTAACGTTATTGTAGATTACTTCTTGACGCGCTCGCCGATGACCTTTTCGGCCACAGACTTCGGCACTTCCTCGTAGTGGTCGAACTGCATGGTGAACATGCCGCGACCCTGGGTACGAGAACGCAGGTCAGTGGTGTAGCCGAACATCTCGGACAGGGGCACGAAAGCGTGGATGATCTGATCCTGACCACGCACCTCGGTGCCTTCCACGCGGCCACGACGGCTGGACACGTTGCCCATCACGTCGCCCAGATACTGGTCGGGAACGATGATCTCGACCTTCATCATGGGCTCCATGAGGCAGGGATCAGCCTTCATGATAGCAGCCTTGAAAGCCATGGAACCGGCAACCTCGTAAGCGGTGGCGGAGGAGTCAACATCGTGGTAGGAGCCGTCAACAACGGCAGCCTTGAAGCCAACAACCTCGAAACCAGCCAGAGGGCCAGCCTTGGCGGCGCCCTGGATACCATCGTCGATGGGCTTGATGAATTCCTTGGGAATCACGCCGCCCACGATGCGAGACTCGAACTCGTAGCCCTTGCCGGCTTCCTGAGGCTCGATCTCGATCCAGCAGTGACCATACTGACCGTGACCACCGGTCTGGCGGACGAAACGGCCTTCAGCCTTGGCAGGCTTGCGGATGGTCTCCTTGTAGGTAACCTGGGGCTTACCAACGGTAGCCTCGACCTTGAACTCACGCAGCAGACGGTCGACGATGATCTCCAGATGGAGCTCGCCCATGCCGGCGATGATGGTCTGGCCGGAATCGTTGGTGTAGGTCTTGAAGGTGGGGTCTTCCTCGGCCAGACGCAGCAGGGCGGCGGTCATCTTTTCCTGACCGGCCTTGGTCTTGGGCTCGATGGCGACCTCGATCACGGGATCGGGGAACTGCATGTTCTCCAGAATGATCTGAGCCTTCTCATCGCACAGGGAGTCGCCGGTGGTGGTGTCCTTGAAGCCCACAGCGCCAGCGATTTCACCGGTGTAGATGTGATCCACTTCTTCGCGGTGGTTGGCGTGCATCATCATGATACGGCCAAGACGCTCGCGCTTCTGCTTGGTGGAGTTCAGCACGTAGCTGCCGGCTTCCATGTGACCGGAGTACACGCGGAAGAAGGCCAGCTTACCCACAAAGGGGTCCACCATGATCTTGAAGGCCAGGGCGGAGAAGGGTTCGTCGTCAGAGGGCTCACGCTTCAGCTCGACTTCGGGGTCGGAAGGATCGGTACCCTTCACGGCGCCAACGTCGATGGGAGAAGGCATGTACTCGATCACGGCGTCCAGCAGGGGCTGCACGCCCTTGTTGCGGTAGGAAGTGCCGCAGAGAACAGGGTTCATCTCGCAGGCGATGGTGGCCTTGCGGATGGCGTTCTTGATCTCGTCCTCGGTCAGTTCCTCGCCCATGAGGTACTTCTCGGCCAGGTCGTCGTCAGAAGAGGCGACGGCGTCCAGCAGAGCCTCGTGGTACTCTTCGGCCAGATCCTTCAGCTCGGCGGGGATCTCCTCGTCGCGCACGTCCTTGCCCAGGTCATCATAGTAGACCTCAGCGCGCATGCGAACCAGGTCGATGATGCCCTTGAAGTCGGCTTCCTTGCCGATGGGCAGCTGGATCGGCACAGCGTTGGCGCCCAGGCGCTCCTTCATCATGCCGACAACGCGGAAGAAGTCAGCGCCGGTGATGTCCATCTTGTTAACGTAAGCCATGCGGGGAACCTTGTAGGTCTCCGCCTGCTTCCACACGGTCTCGGACTGGGGCTCCACGCCGCCCTTGGCGCAGAAGACGGACACAGCGCCGTCCAGCACGCGCAGGGAGCGCTCCACCTCAACGGTGAAGTCCACGTGACCGGGGGTGTCAATGATGTTCAGGCGATACTTCTTGTTGGGATTCTCAGGATCCCGGGGGTCGTGCCACTCGCAGGTGGTGGCGGCGGAAGTAATGGTGATGCCGCGCTCCTGCTCCTGGGCCATCCAGTCCATGGTGGCGCCGCCTTCATGGGTCTCGCCCATGCGGTGGGTACGGCCGGTGTAGAACAGAATACGTTCGGTAGTGGTGGTCTTACCGGCGTCGATGTGAGCCATGATGCCGATATTGCGCACCCGCTCAAGAGGATGACTACGAGCCATAAATCGTTTTGCTCCTTTCTATCGTGGCAAACAGTACAACAGCTTTTGTGCCTATTACCACCGATAGTGGGCGAACGCCTTATTGGCCTCAGCCATACGGTGCATTTCTTCCTTGCGCTTCACAGCAGCGCCGGTGTTGTTCATGGCATCCATCAGCTCGCCAGCCAGACGCTCGGCCATGGTCTTCTCACCGCGCTTGCGGGCGAAGTCCACGATCCAGCGCAGAGCCAGGGTCTGACGGCGCTCGGGACGGATCTCGATCGGGACCTGGTAGGTGGCGCCACCCACACGGCGGGCCTTCACTTCCAGGGAGGGGGCAACGTTCGCCAGAGCGGCCTGGAACACTTCGTTAGCGTCCTTGCCGGTCTTTTCGGCGACCATTTCAAAAGCAGTATAGCAGACGTTCTGCGCGACACCGCGCTTGCCGTCGAGCATGATCTGATTGATCAGCTTGGTGACAACCGTGGTCCCGTGTACGGGATCCGGCAGCACTTCGCGCTTGGGTACAAAACCGCGACGGGGCATAGTATTCCCTCCTACAAACTCTTCGTTGACATCAAGCGAAACGCACCTTGCTCCTTTTGGCTGCATGTCAGCATCATGCGGCCCCTGCAACGCTCATTGCAGGCCGATGGACATTCTGTGCCCGCCCTTTGGCTGATCCTTCCCGGTTCCAGGGGAAGGGGCCGAATGGCGGATATTGCCCATGGGTTCAGGCTGCGGTAAGGCGCATCAGGCTTACTTCTTCGGGCGCTTGGCGCCGTACTTGGAACGGGCCTGCATACGCTTGGCCACACCGGCGGTATCCAGAGCACCGCGGATGATGTGGTAACGAACGCCGGGCAGGTCGCGCACACGGCCGCCGCGGATCAGCACAACGCTATGCTCCTGCAGGTTGTGGCCGATGCCGGGGATGTAGCAAGTACCTTCGATGGAGTTCGTCAGACGGATACGGGCGATCTTACGCAGAGCGGAGTTGGGCTTCTTGGGCGTCGTGGTCTTGACGCTCAGGCACACACCGCGCTTCTGAGGGCAAGCCTGCAGAATGGGCGAAGTAGACTTGTTGACAGCCTTCTCGCGACCCTTACGAACCAGCTGATTGATCGTGGGCATGAGAGCACCTCCAAAATATATGTCCAAAAATTTGCGCAACCCTCGCAAACTTATTGGCGCAGTAGTAGTGGTGAAGGTTTACTTGAGGATAGCGGCGGCAGCAGTTGCAACCTCTACTCCGCAGCAAACGCCAAGCTCCTTCATGGATGCCACCCGAACCACCGGCACATTGGCAGCCTCGGCCGCCGTAACGATCCGCTGGAACAGGAAGGTATCCGCATCGTTGGCCACATAGGCACGGGCGGCAGTGGCGGCCTTCAGCGCGCGCAGCACCTGCTTGGTACCCACCACCTTGACAGCAGCATTCTTCAAGGTTTCCACGCGCTTCGACCTCCTTTTCGCCCGGATGAATGCGCACCTCAAAAGGGCACACTTCTCCTGCGTATGCAATCAACCGTTTTATGATACCATTGTTTTCTGTCATTGTCAACGGATTTTCCCCGAATTTTTCTTGTAAAACCACGACAAATTCACCATTTCATCATTCCGTCATATTTTCTTTCCTTTTCGCACAAGCTTCCTTATTATATAGCTGATGGAGGTATGCCATGAAACTTCTTTGCACCCTGCTGACCTGTGCCCTGCTGGCCGCCTGCTCTGCCCACGGCAGCGAAGATCTCCCCGCTGCCACGCCCCAGCCCAGCCTGCCCGCAGGCATCGCCACCGACGACACCGGCACACCCACCCTGGAGGTCTATGTCACGGACGATGAGACCATCTCCGCCATGGACATCGAGACCTACGTCATGGGCGTGGTGGCTGGCGAAATGAAGAACGACTGGCCGCTGGAAGCCCTGAAGGCGCAGGCCATCCTTGCCCGGACGTTCGTGGTGCGGTTCGTTTCCGAAAAAGAGAGCCGCTATGCCGGGGCGGACATCTCCACCGACATCGCCGAGGCGCAGGCTTATAATAAAGAAAACATCAACGACCGCATCCGTCAAGCGGTGGAGGAAACCGCCGGGCAGGTGCTGGTCACCGCCTCCGGCACGCTGCCCTACACCTGGTTCCACGCCCACTCCGGCGGCACCACCGCCCTGGCGCGGGAAGGCCTGGGTTGGAAGGACGCCGAGCCCGCCTACACCAAGGTCACCGAGGGCCTGGACAGTCCCGATGCACCCGCCGAGGCCAAGGCCTGGGCGGCGGACTTCCCCGCCGAAGAATTTCTTGCTGCCTGCCGCAAGGTGGGCGCTGATCCACAAAGCATCAACGATATCTCCATATATGAAAAGGGCGACAGCGGTCGTGCTGTCACCCTGATGGTGGACGGGGAGAAGGTACCTGCCGCCGAGCTTCGCATTGCCCTGGGCAGCACGGTGATGCGCTCCACCCTGCTCACGGAGCTTTCCTCCGATGGCGCATCCGTCCACATGGAAGGCCGCGGCTATGGCCACGGCGTGGGCATGCCCCAATGGGGCGCCTATGCCCTGGCGCAGGACGGCCTCACCGGCGCGGATATCGCGCTTCATTATTATAATGAACTTTCTCTGGTGAAAATGTGGTGATCAGTTGATGGTGGTGGGATCGATGGGCAAACGCTCCGCCAGCCAGGTCGCCCCGTCGGTACACACCGCCACAGGCCCCTTCAGCGTGAACGCGAAGGGGATTTTGTTTGCCCGCAGACGGGCTTTGGTGTTCCGCATGCGCTCATAGTCCTGGTTGGTGATCACCGCAAAGGCGGGAGACACCTTTTCGGCAAACCCTGTGTCCATCACCGATATGCCGTGGTGGGGATATTTCAGGATGTCCACGTCCAGCAGCTCTGCGGGGATCACCTCCGTCAGCCGCTTTTGCAGGGTGAACTCCGCGTCCGCCATGAACAGCGCCGTGCGCTGACCAAACTGCACCCGCATCACCGCCGAGCGGTCGTTGAGCTTCCACTCCTCGTCACCCTTGAGCCACACATCGATGGTCGCGCCGCCGATGTTCCATTGCGTCCCATCCTCATACCAGGTCACCGGGATGCCATTCTTCTCGCAGAAGTCCAGCGTCAGCTGCGCCTGCTCCGTCTCCGTGACGGGGAAGCACATCCGCAGTTCCTTCACCTTCACCACCTGGGCGATCTGCTCCAAGCCCTGCAGATGGTCGTAGTGGGGATGCGTGTTGATGACGGCGTCGATCTCCGTCACCCCCAGCTGCTTCAGCATACCGATGGTGCGCTTGGTCATCACCTTGGAGCCGCAGTCGATCATGATGGTCTCGCCCCCACAGCGCAGCAGAGCCGCATCTGCATCGAACACCGGGGCAAAGTACATCTCCAGCAGGGGCGCATCCGCCGCGAAGGCGAAGTCCGCATCCTGCTGGGGGGTGTTGATCCTGTCTACCATGATCGGCACTTCCGCCAGGGCTGTTCCGGCTGCCATGGCCAGCAGCAGCACCCACAGCATCAGCTTTTTCAGCATCCCATTTTCCTCCCCATGTGTTGAAAAATATTTTTGATTTATACGCATAAAAGCATTGACTTTTCGCTTGACAAATGATAGAATTTAGAATTGTATCAGTATCTTTATGTACTGCTGCCAATTTCGTTGCGTCTGTCATTGTACATTATAATGAAGAAAGACGCAAGCAAAATTTTCAGCGATGGATGATATAAACGATGCTGGTCGGACGATGTAAGGGGTGATGGCTTTCTATGGTACACGAGGTTGAGATGGGCAAGCTCCGTAAGCGCATGAGCTTCTCGCGCATCGAAGAAGTTCTCGACATGCCTGACCTGATTGAGGTGCAGAAGAACTCGTATCAACGCTTTCTGGACACCGACCTTCGTGAAGTTTTGGCCGACGTTTCACCGATTACCGACTACAACGGCAATCTGGTGCTCGAATTTGTTGACTACTCCCTTGACGCGCCGAAAAACACGGTGGAGCGCTGCCGCGAACGCGACATGACCTATGCGGCACCTTTGAAGGTGTTCGTTCGCTTGAAGAACCGTGAAACCGGCGAGATCAAGGAATCCGATGTGTTCATGGGCGATTTCCCCCTCATGACCGACCACGGCACCTTCATTATCAATGGCGCCGAGCGCGTCATCGTGTCTCAGCTGGTCCGCTCCCCCGGCGTGTACTTCGATGTGCAGCTGGACAAGGCGGGCAAGCCCCTGTATTCCTCCCAGATCATCCCCAACCGCGGTGCCTGGCTGGAATATGAGACCGACTCCAACGACGTTTTGTGGGTGCGTATCGACCGTGCCCGCAAGCTGCCCATCACCGTGATCCTGCGCGCCCTGGGCTACGGCACCGACGCGGAGATCCTGGATCTGATGGGCGACGACGAGCGCCTGAAGGCCACCATCCAGAAGGGCGACAACGCCAAGAGCCGCGAAGAGGGTCTGATCGAGATCTACAAGCGCCAGAAGCCCGGCGAGCCCGCCAGCGCCGAAAGCGCCACCAACATGTTCAACTCCCTCTTTTTCGACCCCAAGCGCTACGACCTGATGCGCGTGGGTCGCTACAAGTTCAACAAGAAGCTTTCCATCGCCACCCGTATCAACGGTCAGGTGGCTGCTGAGGATGTCATCAATCCCCAGACCGGCGAAGTCATGGCCAAGAAGGGCGACACCTTCGACCTGACCACCGCCCGCGCCATCCAGAACGCCGGTGTGAACGCCGTGCTGGTGGATGTGGAAGGCAACATCCGCAAGGTGATCGGCAACAACTTCGTTGATGCTGCCGCTTACCTGCCCTTCGATCCCAAGGAAGCCGGCATCCTGGAAATGGTCCACCTGCCCACCCTGAAGACTCTGATGGAGTCTGTGGACGCGGACCAGCTCAAGGACGCCGTTCGCGAGAACGTGGCCTCCCTGGTGCCCAAGCACATCCTGGCCGACGACATCGTGGCCTCCGTCAGCTACCTGCTGGGTCTGCCCTACGGCCTGGGCTTCACCGATGATATCGATCACCTGGGCAACCGCCGCCTGCGCTCTGTGGGCGAACTGCTGCAGAACCAGATCCGCATCGGCCTGACCCGCCTGGAGCGCGTGGTGCGCGAGCGCATGAGCATTCAGGACTCCGTGGACGTGAAGCCCGGCGACCTGATCAACATCCGCCCCGTGAGCGCCGCCATCAAGGAGTTCTTCGGCTCCTCCCAGCTGTCCCAGTTCATGGATCAGCCCAACCCCCTGGCCGAGCTGACCCACAAGCGCCGCTTGTCCGCCCTGGGCCCCGGCGGCCTGAACCGCGACCGTGCTTCCTTCGAAGTCCGAGACGTGCATTATTCCCACTATGCCCGCATCTGCCCCATCGAGACGCCCGAAGGCCCCAACATCGGCCTGATCGGCTCTCTGGCCACTTATGCGCGCATCAACGAATACGGCTTCATCGAGGCTCCCTACCGCAAGGTGGACAGCGCCAACGCCCGCGTCACCGACGAGATCATCTACATGACCGCCGATGAAGAGGACTTCTACAAGGTCGCTACCGCCAACGAGCCCCTGAATGCCGACGGCACCTTCGTCAACGACCGCGTCATGGTTCGTGACAAGGCCGAGATCATCGAGGTTCCCGTGGGCAAGGTGGACTACATCGACGTGTCTCCCCGCCAGGTGGTTTCCGTGGCCACGGCCATGATCCCCTTCCTGGAGAACGACGACGCCACCCGCGCCCTGATGGGCTCCAACATGCAGCGTCAGGCTGTGCCGCTGCTGGTGCCCGAAGCGCCCCTGGTGGGCACCGGCATGGAATTCAAGGCCGCCCACGACTCCGGCGTGGTGATCCTGGCCAAGGAATCCGGCGTGGTGGACAAGGTCAGCGGCGACGAGATCGTGATCAAGGACGAGCATGGCGAGCGCCACAGCTATCGCCTCACCAAGTTTGCCCGCTCCAACCAGGGCACCTGCATCAACCAGCGCCCTGTGGTCACCGCCGGTCAGATCATCGAAAAGGGCGATCTGCTGGCTGACGGCCCCTCTACCGAGAAGGGCGAGATCGGCCTTGGTCGCAACGCGCTGATCGGCTTCATGACCTGGGAAGGCTACAACTACGAGGACGCCGTGCTGCTCTCTGAGAAGCTGGTGAAGGAGGACATCTACACCTCCATCCATATCGAGGAGTTCGAGTCCGAGGCCCGCGAAACCAAGCTGGGACCGGAGGAGATCACCCGCGACATCCCCAACATTTCCGATGACGCCATCAAGGATCTGGACGAGGGCGGTATCATCCGCATCGGCGCCGAGGTTCGTGCGGGCGACATTCTGGTGGGTAAGGTCACCCCCAAGGGCGAGACCGAGCTGACCGCCGAGGAGCGCCTGCTGCGCGCCATCTTCGGTGAAAAGGCTCGCGAAGTCCGCGATACCTCCCTGCGCGTGCCTCACGGCGAGGGCGGCATCGTGGTAGACGTGAAGATCTTCACCCGCGAAAACAAGGACGAGCTGTCCCCCGGTGTGAACGAGATGGTGCGTGTCTACATCGCCCAGAAGCGTAAGATCTCCGTGGGCGACAAGATGGCAGGCCGCCACGGCAACAAGGGCGTTGTGTCCCGCATCCTGCGTGAAGAAGACATGCCCTTCCTGCCCGATGGCACCCCCCTGCAGATCGTGCTGAACCCCCTGGGCGTTCCCTCCCGTATGAACATCGGCCAGGTGCTGGAAGTGCATCTGGGTCTGGCCTGCCGCGCCCTGGGCTGGCACATCGCCACCCCCGTGTTCGACGGCGCTACCTACGAGGAGATCCGCGACTGCCTGGGTCTGGCTACCGACACCATGTCCGCTCCCGTGGATGAGAATGATCCCCGGATGCAGAAGACTTACTTCCACAATGGTAAGCCCCTGCGCCTGGAGCTGGACGACGAAGGCAAGCGCCTCTTCCAGGATGGCAAGCTGCGCCTGCGCGATGGCCGCACCGGCGACTACTTCGAGAATCCTGTCACCGTTGGCATCATGTACTTCCTCAAGCTGCATCACCTGGTCGACGACAAGATGCATGCCCGCTCCACCGGCCCCTACTCCCTGGTCACCCAGCAGCCTCTGGGCGGCAAGGCGCAGTTCGGCGGTCAGCGCTTCGGCGAGATGGAAGTGTGGGCGCTGGAAGCCTACGGCGCTGCCAACACCCTGCAGGAGATCCTCACCGTGAAGTCCGACGATACCGTCGGCCGCGTGAAGACCTACGAAGCCATCATCAAGGGTCAGAATATCCCCACCCCCGGCGTGCCCGAGTCCTTCA
This sequence comes from Clostridia bacterium, assembly GCA_017463245.1. Lineage (GTDB taxonomy): Bacteria > Bacillota > Clostridia > Christensenellales > Aristaeellaceae > UBA11524. The sequence continues at coordinate 19,011 of JAFTPN010000071.1, read as the reverse complement.
AGGTTCTGGTGAAGGAACTGGAAGCCCTGGGTCTGGACATCAAGGTGCTGGACGCCAACAAGAACGAGATCGAGATCCCCGAATTGGATCCCGAAGACATGATGACGCCCGAGGCTCCCGCCCGCGAGGACGAGGAACCCGCCCTGCAGCCTGAACTGCCCGTGATGGACGAGGACGAAGTCGACATCGACATGGACGACGTGATCGATACCGACTTCACCCGCGAGGACTTCTCCCTGGGCGGCGACGACGAGGAGCTGGACGACTTCAACGTTGGCGACCTGGATCTGGATCCCCTGGAATAAGCATCATTTTCCAGTCAAACGACTGTTATGGCCGGATGGCAAGCGCCCTGAGCGGCGCTTCCTCCGGCGGATATGGCCGCGGCATTGGCCGCTGAAGGGAGTGGACCCTTTTGTTCGAACTGAGCAACCTCGACTCCATCCAGATCGGTATGGCATCTCCTGAGCAGATCCTTGCCTGGTCCCACGGTGAAGTCACCAAGCCTGAAACCATCAACTACCGCACGCTCAAGCCCGAGCGCGACGGTCTGTACTGCGAGCGCATTTTCGGACCCACCAAGGACTGGGAGTGCAACTGCGGCAAATATAAGCGGATCAAGTTCAAGGACAAGGACAAGATCTGCGACAAGTGCGGCGTGCAGGTCACCCGCGCCAAGGTGCGCCGCGAGCGCATGGGCCACATTCAGCTGGCCGCGCCCGTAAGCCACATCTGGTATTTCAAGGGCATCCCCAGCCGCATGGGCATGCTGCTGGACATCAGCCCCCGCAGCCTGGAAAAGGTGCTGTATTTTGCCAACTTCATCGTGCTGGATCCCGGCAACTCTGACGAGACCGGCCTGAAGCTGCACGAACTGATCTCCGACGCCCGCTATCGCGAGGTGGAGGCCAAGTGCGGCAAGGGTTCCTTCCGCGCCATGATGGGCGCCGAGGCCGTGCGCGAAATGCTGCGCAGCCTGGATCTCGACCAGCTGAGCATTCAGCTGAAGGCCGAGATCGCCGAGCTGGTGGAAAAGGAACGCGACCGCGACACCGAAGGCCAGAAGCGCGCCCGCGCTGTGAAGCGCCTGGAGGTTGTAGAGTCCTTCCGCGCCAGCCACAACAAGCCCGAGTGGATGATCCTGGACGTGGTGCCTGTGCTGCCCCCGGATCTGCGCCCCATGGTGCAGCTGGACGGCGGCCGCTTCGCCACCTCCGACCTGAACGACCTGTATCGCCGCGTGATCAACCGCAACAACCGCCTCAAGCGCCTGCTGGAGCTGGGCGCGCCGGACATCATCGTCCGCAATGAGAAGCGCATGCTGCAGGAATCCGTGGACGCGCTGATCGACAACGGCCGCCGCGGCCGCCCCGTGACTGGCCCCGGCAACCGCGCCCTGAAGTCCCTGTCCGACCTTCTGCGCGGCAAGCAGGGTCGTTTCCGTCAGAACCTGCTGGGCAAGCGTGTTGACTACTCCGGCCGAAGCGTTATCGTGGTCGGCCCCGAGCTGAAGCTGCACCAGTGCGGCCTGCCCAAGGACATGGCGCTGGAGCTGTTCAAGCCCTTTGTGATGGAGCGTCTGGTGAGCCTCAAAATTGCTCACAACGTGAAGTCCGCCAAGCGCGCCGTGGAAAAGGTGCGCCCCGAGGTGTGGGACATCCTGGAGGAGGTCATCCGCGACCATCCCGTCCTGCTGAACCGCGCCCCCACCCTGCACCGTCTGGGCATTCAGGCCTTTGAGCCCATCCTGGTGGAGGGCAAGGCCATCAAGCTGCATCCCCTGGCCTGTACCGCCTTCAACGCCGACTTCGACGGCGACCAGATGGCTGTGCACGTCCCGCTGAGCATGGAAGCCCAGGCCGAAGCCCGCTTCCTGATGCTGTGCCACAATAACATCCTCAAGCCCCAGGACGGCAAGCCCGTTATCTCCCCCTCTCAGGACATGGTCATCGGCTGCTACTACCTGACCATCGTCAACGAGAACGACCCCAACGCCGGCCGCACCTTCCGCGATCCCGACGAGGCCATGATGGCCTACTCTGTCGGCCAGATCGCCCTGCAGACGCCCATCAAGGTTCGCGTGACCCGCACCTTTAACGGCGAAACCGGCACCAAGCTCATCGACACCACCCTGGGCCGTCTGATCTTCAACGACGCCATTCCCCAGACCCTGGGCTTCAAGAAGCGCGAGTGCCTGGAGGATATGTACGAGCTGGAGGTCAACGAGCTGGTTGGCAAGAAGCAGCTTTCCAACATCGTTGATATGTGCTTCCGCAGCCAGGGCGAGCATCGCACCGCCCTCATGCTGGACGCTGTGAAGGCGCTGGGCTACAAGTATTCCACCCGCGGCGCCGTTACCGTGTCTGTGGCGGACATCAAGGTGCCCCCGTGCAAGCAGACCATGCTGGCCGAGACCGACGAGAAGGTGCGCAAGGTCAACGACCTGTACCGCCGCGGTCTGCTCAGCGAGGACGAGCGCTACAAGCGCGTTATCGATCTGTGGAACGGCTGCACCCACGGCCTGCGCGACCAGATCCTCCCCAACCTTGACAAGTTCAACCCCATCCGCATGATGACCGACTCCGGCGCCCGTGGCTCCTCTGCCCAGGTGTCCCAGCTGGCCGGCATGCGCGGCCTGATGGCCTCTCCCTCCGGTAAGACCATCGAGCTGCCCATCCGCGCTAACTTCCGCGAGGGTCTGAGCGTGCTGGAGTTCTTCCTCTCCTCCCACGGCTCCCGTAAGTCCCTGGCCGATACGGCTCTGCGTACCGCTGACTCTGGTTACCTGACCCGCCGTCTGGTGGACGTTTCCCAGGAAGTCATCGTGCGCGAAGAGGACTGCTTCGAGTCCCGCGGCGAAAAGGTTCGCGGCATCATGGTGCAGGAGCTGATGAGCGGCAAGCAGTCCATCGAGTCCTTCGAGGATCGTCTGCGCGGCCGCACCGCTGCCGAGGACATTGTTGATCCCGCCACCGGCGAGATCCTGATCCACCTCAACGAGGCCATTGACCACAACAAGGCCAAGCTGGTGGTGTCCCGCGGCGTGAAGAAGGCTCTGGTTCGTTCCGTGCTGACCTGCCGCACCGAGAACGGCGTCTGCGCCCGCTGCTATGGCCAGAACATGGCTCACGGCGGCAAGGTGGACGTGGGCGAGGCCGTGGGCATCATTGCCGCCCAGGCCATCGGCGAACCCGGCACCCAGCTGACCATGCGTACCTTCCATACCGGCGGTATCGCTTCCGGCGACGACATCACCCAGGGTCTGCCCCGCGTGGAAGAGCTGTTCGAGGCTCGCAAACCCAAGCGTGAGGCCATCCTGTCCGAGATCAGCGGCAAGGTTTCCATCCAGGAGACCAAGAAGAAGCGCGAGCTGGTCGTGACCTCCGAGGAGGACAGCCGCGACCAGAAGGCCTACCAGATCACCTACGGCAGCCGCCTGAAGGTGCAGGAAGGCGACCATGTGGAGGCCGGCGACGAGCTGATCGAAGGCTCTGTGAACCCCCACGATCTGCTGCGCATCCTGGGCGTGAAGGCCGTGCAGGAGTACCTGCTGAAGGAAGTTCTGTCCGTGTACCGCCTGCAGGGCGTGGCCGTGGCCGACAAGCACATCGAGATCATCGTCCGTCAGATGCTGCGCAAGGTGCGCGTGGAAGACAGCGGCGATACCAGCCTGCTGCCCGGCTCCCTGGTGGACATCTTCCGCTTCGAGGAAGCCAACCAGGAGACCATCATGAATGGTGGCCGTCCCGCCGTTGCCAAGCGTATCCTGCTGGGCATCACCAAGGCCTCTCTGGCCACGGAAAGCTTCCTGTCCGCCGCCTCCTTCCAGGAGACCACCCGCGTCCTCACCGAGGCCGCCATCAAGGGCAAGATCGATCCCCTGCTCGGCCTGAAGGAGAACGTCATCATCGGCAAGCTCATCCCCGCCGGTACCGGCATGAAGCGCTACAAGGGCATCGAGATCCACGAAAACTACAACTTCTAACCAGAGGGGACGCTGTCCCCTCTGGACTCCCCTGCCAAAGGGCTCTGCCCTTTGGAATCCCGCGAAGGGCTTTCAGCCCTTTCGAAACCCATTCGGGGATGCCCGGATGGGTTTTCCTTTTTACGGGGGTCACGGCGCATAACGGTCGCGCCGCGACGCAGGTGAGTTGCTTTCCACCTCATCCGGCCTCACGGCCACCTTCCCCTCAAGGGGAAGGCAAGGAGTATGCGCTTACACACAGGCTTCCCCTTGAGGGGAAGCTGTCGCCGCAAGGTGACTGATGAGGTGGAAACTTACATCCACTACCCCGCAACTTGCCTGTGCATTTGTAGGGGCGATCTGCGATCGCCCGCCGTCCGCATTCCGAATTCCGCATTCCGAATTCCGAATTATTTCTCTCCCCGGAGTTGATATCATGAACATTGTTTTGATCGGTATGCCCGGCTGCGGCAAGTCCACCGTTGGCGTGGTGCTGGCCAAGGCGCTGGGCATGGACTTCATCGATTCCGACCTGCTCATACAGCGCAGCCAGAACAAGCGCCTGCACCAGATCATCGAGCAGGTGGGCGACGAGGGCTTCCGAGCCATTGAGAACGAGGTCAACGCCGCCATTGACGTGGACAACTGCGTCATCGCCACCGGTGGCAGCGTGGTGTATGGCAAGGAGGCCATGGCGCACCTGCGCAGCATCGGCCAGGTGGTGTACCTGTGCCTGAGCTACGAGCAGATCGAGGAACGCCTGGGCGACCTTCACGCCCGGGGGGTTTCCATGAAACCCGGCCAGACCCTGCGCGACCTCTACGACGAGCGCACACCGCTCTATGAGCGCTATGCCCACCATACCATCCATTGCGACGGCCTGCGCCTGCGCGAGGTGGTGGCAGAGATCCGCGAAAAACTAAACCTCACCTGAAAGTGGCTTCGGCCACTTTTTTCATTTGTGCGCGAACGTTTATTTGGTGTTCGCCTTGTGTTTCTACCAGTTTTGTGGTACAATATTTAGTGGATGTTTATGCCAAATCGGCTTTGAAATAAGGAGTTGCAACCATGACGCAAACCTACAATGCAGGCAATATTCAGGTGCTGGAGGGTCTCGACGCCGTCCGTATGCGCCCCGGTATGTACATCGGCACCACCTCCAGCCGTGGCCTGCACCACCTCCTGTGGGAGATCGTTGACAATGCCATCGACGAGGCCTCCAACGGCTATGCCGATCAGGTGGACGTGACCCTCCACCACGATGGCTCCGCCTCCGTGTTCGACAATGGCCGCGGCCTGCCCGTGGACATTCACCCCACCCTGGGCATCAGCGGCGTGGAGGTCATTTATACCAAGCTGCATGCTGGCGGCAAGTTCAACAACGAGAATTACTCCTACTCCGGCGGTCTGCACGGCGTGGGTGCTGCTGTGGTGAACGCCCTCTCCAAGTGGGTGCAGATCGATGTCTACCGCGACTGGGCGCACCACCGTATGCGCTTCATTTCCGAGACCGACCCCGTTACCGGCAAGATCACCGCTGGCGTGCCCGAAACGCCCCTGCAGCAGGTGGGCAACACCCGCAAAAAGGGCACCCTGGTGCGCTTCTTGCCTGACGATACCATTTTTGAAGAAGTCAAGTTCAACAGCGACCAGGTGGCTCGCCGCCTGCAGGAGCTGGCCTACCTGAACCGCGGCCTCAAGATCACCTTCACCGACGAGCGCATCAAGGATTCCTCCCTGCGCCAGAAGGTTTTCCACTACGAGGGCGGCATCATCGACTATGTGAAGTACCTCAACGGCGAAAAGAATACCCTCCACGATGAGCCCATCTTCATGGAAGGCCAGAAGGACACCACCATCTGCCGCGTGGCCATCCAGTATACCGATGGCTACACCGAGAGCATGTTCTCCTATGTCAACAACATTCCCACCGGCGAGGGCGGCAGCCACGAGACCGGCTTCAAGGCCGCCTTCACCAAGGCCATGAACGACTACGCCCGCAAGATCGGCGCGCTGAAGGAGAAGGACAACAACCTCTCCGGCGAGGACTTCCGCGAGGGTCTCACCTGCGTTTTGACCACCATGGTCAAGAATCCCCAGTTCGAGGGCCAGACCAAGGGGCGCCTGGGCAACAGCGAAGTGCGCCCCGCGGTGGAGGCCATCATCACCCAGCAGCTGGCGGACTGGCTGGAGAACCTCAAAAATCAGGACACCGCCACCCAGATCGTGCAGAAGGCCGTGAAGGCCGCCCAGGTGCGCGAGGCTGCCCGCAAGACCCGCGACAACGCCCGCAAGGCCAACCAGCTGGAGGCCGCGCCCCTGGTGGGCAAGCTGGCCTCCTGCACCGGACGCAAGGCCGAGGATAACGAGCTCTTCATCGTGGAGGGCGACTCCGCAGGCGGCAGCGCCAAGCAGGGTCGCGACCGCCGCTTCCAGGCCATTCTTCCCCTGCGCGGCAAGCCCCTCAATGCCGAGAAGAAGCGCCTGGATCAGGTGCTGAGCAACGAGGAATTCCGCTCCATGATCACCGCCCTGGGCACCTCCATCGACGAGGGCTTCAACCTACAAAACCTGAAATACCACAAGGTCATCATCCTCTCCGATGCCGACCAGGACGGCGCCCACATCCGCGCGATCCTGCTCACCTTCTTCTTCCGCTACATGAAGGAGCTGATCACCGCCGGGCACGTGTATATCGGCATGCCGCCGCTATACAAGGTGCAGAAGGGCAGCAAGATCATCTACGCCTACGACGACAAGGAGCTGGCCGCCGCCACCAAGGCCGTGGGCAAGGGCTATACCCTGCAGCGCTACAAGGGTCTTGGCGAAATGAACCCCGAGCAGCTGTGGGAAACCACCATGGATCCCAGCCAGCGCAAGCTGATCCAGGTCACCATTGAGGATGCCGCCCTGGCCGACCAGCGCATCACCATCCTCATGGGCGACAAGGTGGAGCCCCGCCGGGATTACATCACCCAGCACGCCGACTTCAACAAGCCGGACAATTTTGAAATGCCCGAAGGCGCAGAAGGGAGGCAGTAAGCCATGGCACGCAAAGGCAGCGATACCCGCCCCATCCCCAAGGACGATCCCTCCCGCATCCTGCAAACCACGGTGGAGGACGTGATGCACTCCTCCATGATCCCCTATGCCGAACACGTGATCATGGAGCGCGCCATCCCCCGCGTGGAGGACGGCCTGAAGCCCGTGCAGCGCCGCGTGCTGTACACCATGATGGAGCTTGGCACCACCCCCGACAAGCCCCACCGCAAGTGCGCCCGCATCGTGGGCGACTGCCTGGGTAAATATCACCCCCACGGCGACAGCTCGGTGTACGACGCGCTGGTGCGCATGGCGCAGGATTTCTCCATGCGCGGCCCCATGGTGGACGGCCATGGCAACTTCGGCTCCATCGACGGCGACAGCGCCGCCGCTATGCGTTATACCGAGGCTCGCATGGCGCCCCTGGCCATGCTGATGCTCCGTGACATCGAGAAGGACACCGTACCCTTCCGCCTGAACTTCGACGATACGCTGAAGGAGCCGGATATGCTCCCGGCGCGCTTCCCGAACCTGCTGGTCAACGGCGCCAGCGGCATTGCCGTGGGTCTGGCCACCAACATCCCGCCCCACAACCTGAATGAAAGCGTCCGCGCCGTCATCGCCCAGATCGAGAATCCCAACATCACCCTGGACGAGCTGATGGAGATCATCCCCGGCCCGGACTTCCCCACCGGCGGCGTGCTGGTGAAGAATGAAGAGATCCGCAAGGGCTACGAGACCGGCCGCTCCAAGCTGAGCCTCCGCGCCCGGGTGCATATCGAGGATGGCTCCGCTGGCCGCAAGCTCATTGTGATCACTGAGGTGCCCTACCAGGTCAACAAGGCCGCCATGCTGGAGAAGATCCTTAAGCTCTCCGAGGAAAAGAAGGCCGCCCTGGGCTGCATCTACGATATCCGCGACGAGAGCGACCGCACCGGCATGCGCGCCGTGATCGAGCTCAAGCGCGACTCCAATGCCGAAAAGGTGCTGGCCTACCTCTTCAAGTATTCCGACCTGCAGGTCACCTTTGGCGTGAACATGGTGGCCATTGCCCAGGGCAAGCCCGTGCAGATGGGCCTGAAGAGCATGATCGGCCACTTCATCCGCCACCAGAAGGACGTGGTGACCCGCCGCACGGAGTATGAACTCAAGCAAGCCCGCGCCCGCGCCCACATTTTGCAGGGTCTGATGATCGCCGTGGACAACCTGGACGAGGTCATTGCCCTGATCCGCGGCAGCAAAAACCCCAAGGAAGCCAAGCAGAAGCTGATGGAGCGCTTCGACCTCACCGAGGTGCAGGCGCAGGCCATCCTGGATATGCGCCTCCAGCGCCTGACCAACCTGGAGATCGAGGCGCTGCGCAAAGAGTATGCCGACCTTTTGAAGCTCATCGACAAGCTGGAGGGCATTCTGGGCAGCGAGAAGAAGCTGCTGAACGTGATCCGCAAGGAGCTGCAGGAGATCGCCGACGAATACGCCGACGAGCGCCGCACCACCATTGAGGGCATCGAGGCCAGCCCCGCCGAACCCCTGGACGAGACCCCCGTGCCGGAGGAGGCCGTGGTGGCCTTCACCCACGGCGGCTACCTGAAGCGGATGTACCCCGCCTTCTACAAGAAAAATCCCCTCCCCGCCTACGAGGAGGATCCCAAGGAGGCGGCGCAGTACCTCTTCACCACCAAGACCGACGAGACGCTGCTGTTCTTCACCAACCACGGCAACTGCTACCCGCTGAGCGTGGGCGCTTTGGCCGAGTGCAAGCCCAAGGATCGCGGCCAGCTGCTCTCCGGCGTGCTGGCAGGCCTGGAGGACGGCGAAGCGCCGCTGCTCATCACCTGTATGCCCATGAGCGAATTGCCCAAGCAGCCTGACTTCCTGTTCGTCACCAAACAGGGCATGATCAAGCGCACCGCCGCCAAGGACTACGACGTGCGCTCCAAGAAGTTTGCCGCCACCAAGATCAATGCAGGCGACGAGCTGCTGTGCGTGTTCCCCGCCGCCACCCGAGATGACGTGCTGTTCATCAGCCGCAGCGGCATGTGCATCCGCTTCGCCCTGGACACCGTTCCCACCCAGGGGCGCATTTCCGGCGGCGTAAAAGCCATGCAGGTGGAGAAGGGCGACCAGGTCATCTGGGCTGGGCAGCTGGGCGAAAAGGATCAGATGATCCTCTTCAGCGAGCGTGGCTACGGCAAGCGAATCCCCGCCATGGATTTCGAGCGCCAGAACCGCAACGGCAAGGGCGTGAAATCCTTCTACTTCAACAAAAACGGCTCCAACGGCCGCTACATCGCCGCGCTGTATTTAGCAGGCGAAGCACCCTGCCAGCTGCTCATCACCCAGGCACAGTCCCCCGCCACCCGCCTGAACAAGGACGAGATCATACTCCAGGGCAAAACTGACCGTGGCCTGCCCTATGTGATGGCCATCCTGGACGATGTGGTCACGGGCGTCATGGGTGTGGAAGAGGTGCAGGGCTGACCTTGCATCACAGCGTAAATCGTGGTATCATATCCCACAGGAGGTGATGTGATGAACCGCAATGAGAGCTTTCCTGCCATCCTGGTGAACACCCTGGCCGCTCACCTGGCCTGGGCCAGCCTGGACGTGATGGTGGAGGATGTGGAGCAGATCCAGGTGCTGGTTTCCGGCGCGGAAAACGATGTGAAGGAGCTTCGCATCACCTGCGAGGAAAACCGCCTCACCGTGGAGCAGCCCTCCTATGGCATCAACCTGAAAAGCCTGGGCAGCGAACGCTGGATGCAGGTGATGATCCGCCTGCCCCGCTCCTGGAAGGGTGCGGTGGATCTGAACACCATCTCCGCCCCGCTGAATGCCCGCAGCCTTACCGGCACGGACTTCACCCTGGACACCGTGTCCGGCGATATGACCGTCAGCGGCCTGCAAAGCATCACCACCACACTGCACAGCGTTTCCGGCGACGTGAAGGCCGAGGACATCCACGGCGAAAAGCTTAGCCTACGCACCGTGTCCGGCGACATCACCGCCCGGGCCTGCGGCTTTGATACCTACCGCATCAACACCGTTTCCGGCCAGGCTGACCTGGATATGATCCGCCCCTTTTCCCGGCTGGACGGCATGAGCGTTTCCGGCAATCTGCGCCTCTTTGCCCCCATGGACAGGGCTGATGCCGCGCTGCGTTCCGTCAGCGGGCGGCTGCTCACCAGGGGCGTGTCCATCCAGCACGATGCACCCCAGGCGCGGGTCTCCAGCGTATCCGGCAATCTTGAAATATCTTGCAGCACCGCTGCAATCTATGAGGAGGAATAAACTATGGCACGACAGAACTTTGGCGGCTTCGGCGGCGGCAATATGCAGCAGCTGATGCGTCAGGCACAGAAGATGCAGCAGCAGATGCAGGAAGCCCAGGAAAAGCTGGACGCAGCTGAATACGAGGCTGCCAGCGGCGGCGGCATGGTGAGCGTGAAGGTCTCCGGCAAGCGCGAGCTGCTGGACATCACCATCGATCCCCAGGTGGTGGATCCCGACGACATCGAGATGCTGCAGGATCTGATCATGGCCGCTGTGAATGAGGCTCTGCGCAAGGGCGAGGAGACCCGCGAGGCCACCATGAACCGCATGGCTCCCGGCATGGGCGGTATGTTCTAAGCATGGCCAATCAAATCGAACCCATCGCCCGCATGGTAGCCGAGCTGTCGCACCTGCCGGGCATCGGTCAAAAGACGGCTCAGCGCCTGGCCTACCACATTGTGAGCATGCCCCTGGAGGACGTGCACGCCCTGGCCACCGCCATCTGGCAGGGTCGCAAGGCCATCCGCTATTGCGAAGTCTGCGGCAACTACGCTGCCAGCGAACAATGCGACGTGTGCCGCAATCCCGAGCGCCACAACGGGCAGATCTGCGTCGTGCGCGATCCCCGGGACGTGGCCGCCATGGAGCGTATGCACGACTATCACGGCGTGTACCATGTGCTGCACGGCACCCTCTCCCCCATGGACGGCGTGGGGCCGGACGACATCCGCATCAAGGAGCTGGTGGCACGGCTGTCTAAGGGCGAGGTGAGCGAGGTCATTCTGGCCACCAACCCGGACATCGAGGGCGAGGCTACCGCTACCTATATCGCACGGCTTTTGAAGCCCCTGGGCGTCCGCTGCACCCGCATTGCCCATGGCGTGCCGGTGGGCAGCGACCTGGAATACGCCGACGAGGTCACCCTTTCCAAGGCCCTGGAAGGCCGCAGAGAAATGTGATACACCCATAAGCACGCATCAACGCGTGCTTTTTTACAAAGGAGGCCGCATGGAGAACATCCTGACCCTCGCAGCCCTTGCGCTGCTGGCGGTGGTCACCATTCTGCTCATTGTGCTACTGGTGCGGCAGAACCGCTCCCTCACCGAGCAGAAGCAGCACCAGCAAAAGCAAGCCCAATACCTGCAAAACCTGGCCTATGACCTGTTTGACGAGTTGGATCACCAGCGGGACGAGCACGCCGCTGCCCTCTCCGATGGCAACACCGCCCTGCTGAACACCCTGACCCAGCTGGGACAGAGCCAGTCCGGCCTGCTGGAAAGCATGCAGCGCCAGGTGCTGCTCTCCACCCGCAACCAGGAGGAGCGCGCCGGGCAGATGGCCGCCTCCGTCACCGCCAGCCTCTCCCAGCTGGACGCCCGCATGGAGACCCTGCGCCAGGCCAACGACCGCCAGCTGGCGGAAATGCGCCGCACCGTGGACGAGAAGCTCACCGAATCCATCGATAAGCGGCTGAACGACAGCTTCGCCCAGGTGAGCCAGCGGCTGGAGCAGGTGTACAAGAGCCTGGGCGAAATGCAGACCCTGGCCGTGGGCGTGGGCGACCTGAAAAAGGTGCTGACCAATGTCAAGACCCGGGGCATCTGGGGCGAAATGCAGCTGGGCAGCCTGCTCAGCGCCATGCTGGCTCCCGGCCAGTATGACGAAAACGTGGCGGTGATCCCCGGCTCGGCCGAGCGGGTGGAGTTCGCCGTGCGCCTCCCCGGCAAGGAGGCCGATGTGCTCTACCTACCCATCGACAGCAAATTCCCCCAGGAGGACTACCTGCGCCTGATGGAAGCCAGCCAGTCCGGCGACGCCGCTGCCGCAGATGCCGCCCGCAAGGCGCTGATCCAGCGCATCAAACAGGAGGCCAGGCGCATCGCCAGCAAGTACGTGGCGCCGCCCCACACCACGGACTTTGCCATCATGTTCCTGCCCATCGAAGGGCTCTATGCCGAGGTGGTGCAGACCCCCGACCTGTGCGAGAGCATCCAGCGGGAGCATCGCATCGTGGTGGCCGGCCCCTCCACCTTCTCCGCCCTGCTGAACGCCCTGCAAATGGGCTTCCGCACCCTGGCCATCGAGAAGCGCTCCAGCGAGGTGTGGAGCCTGCTGGGCAGCGTGAAGAACGACTTTGACAAGTTTGCCGAGGTGCTGGAAAAGACCCGCCAGCGCCTGGTGCAGGCCACCGAGTCCATCGACACGGCCTTCACCCGCACCCGCTCCATCCAGCGCCGCCTGGGCGCGGTGGAGACCCCGGAGGACGAATAAGCCTGCAAGGAGGAACATACCATGAGGATCGGCGTGGACTACTATCCCGAGCATTGGGACAGCTCCCTGTGGGCGGCCGATGCAGACCTGATGCAAAAGACCGGCGTGAAGCTGGTGCGCCTGGCCGAGTTTGCCTGGTGCCGCCTGGAACCCCGGGACGGCGTGTTTGACTTCGCCTGGCTGGATGAAGCCGTGGCGCCCTTTGCCGCCCGGGGCATCGACGTGGTGCTTTGCACCCCCACCAGCTGCCCGCCCCTGTGGCTCTATGAGAAGCACCCCGACATCGTTCATGTGGAGCAGGACGGCACGCCCACCCGCCTGGGCATTCGCGGCCACCGCTGCGTCACCAACCCCACCTTCCTGCGCTATGCCGACCGCATCACCATGGCAATGGCGCGGCACTATGCGGACAACCCCGCCGTGGTGGGCTGGCAGATCGACAACGAGCTGGAGGCCTACTTCTGCTACTGCGAGCATTGCATCGCCAAGTACCGCGCCTGGCTGCAAAGGAAGTACGGCACCATTGAGGCGCTGAATAAGGCCTATGGCAATGTGGTGTGGAGCGGCGAATACTCCGCCTGGTCGCAGATCAACCCGCCCTACGGTTTCCTTCCCCACGCCTGGCAGAACCCGGCCTATATGCTGGATTTCGCCCGCTTCTGCTCGGACAATGTGATCGACTTCAGCAACCGCCAGGCCGCGCAGCTGCGCCAGTACTGCCCCGGCAGACCCATCACCACCAATGTGTGGTTCTGCGAGCATATGCCGGATTTCTACAAGCAGTTTGAGAACCTGGACTTCATCTCCTACGATAACTACCCCGCCACCCGCCTGCCGGACGACCCGGAGAGCTGCTATTCCCACGCCTTCCACCTGGACATGATGCGGGGCGTGAAGCGAGCGCCCTTCTGGATCATGGAGCAGCTCAGCGGCGGCAAGGGCTGCTGGATGCCCATGGAAAAGCCGCCCCTGCCGGGGATGATCAAGGGCTATGCCCTGCAAGCCTTCGCCCATGGCGCGGACACGGTGGTGCATTTCCGCTGGCGCACGGCCAACATTGGCGCGGAGATGCACTGGCACGGCCTCATCGACCACTCCAATGTGCCGGGACGCCGCTTCCACGAGTTTGCGGATATGTGCCACACCGCCAGCACGCTGGAAAAGCTGCAAGGCGCGGAAATCAAGGCCGACGTGGCCATCCTTTTCGCCTTCGACAACGAGTACGCCTTCAAGATCCAGCCCCAGACCGACGGCTACTACTACCTGGAGCAGCTGCAGCGGCTCCACCGCGCCTTCAGCGGCCTTGGCCTGAATGTGGACATCATCGGCCAGCATGAACCGCTGGAAGGCTACCGCATCGTTTGCGCACCGGAAATGTATGTGACCGATGCCCACGTGGTGCAGCGCCTGAACGACTTTGCCCGGCAGGGCGGCACGGTGATCCTCACCACCCGCAGCGGCGTGAAGGATGCGCACAACAACGCCCTCATGTCCCAGCTGCCCGGCAACTACCGGGAAATGGCGGGTGTCCACGCTGTGGAGTATGTCCCCATGGGCTGGGAGCAGGTGCCTGTGCTGTTTGAGGATGGCACCGAGATTCAGGCCAAGCAATGGTGCGACCTGCTGGAAGCGGACACGGCTCAGGTGCTCGCCCGCTACAACGGGGATTACTTCCGAGGGGCTGCCGCCATCACCCGCAACGCCCACGGCGCAGGGCAGGTGTATTACATCGGCACCGTTGGCACCCAGCCCCTGTATGACCGCATTGCCCGCATGGCCGCAGAAGAGGCAGCGCTGCCCATCATTGATGGTCTGCCGCCCCGGGTGGAGATCGTTACCCGCACGGGCAAGGATGCCTCGGCGCGATTCATCTTCAACAACGACAGCCAGCCCAAGACCTTCACGCTGGACGGTCAGCCGCTGACCCTGGCTCCCTTTGAAATGAAGATCCTTATGGATGCTTGATGTCCGTCACCGCGCAAAACCGCCCGGCAGAGAACCTCTGCCGGGCGTCAAACTATCAAAGCTTCCAGGAGGTGTCGGAGGCGCCGCAGCGCCTCTGACTGCAATCGTATCCGCCGGGTTTCCCGGCGGGGCGGGTCGTTTTCCGCTCTGTGAGGTCAGGCTTTAGCCTGACTAACGCAGCCCATTGCTTGCAATGGGCAAGTGTAGCCAGCGCCGGGCTTGTCCCGGTGATGGCCGAAACCGAAAACATTCCTTACGCGGAGGAACGGCCGTGGACGGCGCTTGCGCCGGACACAGTGACGGAGCGCAAACTCAAAAAAGTGGCCTTACAGGCCACTTTTTTGATGCGCAAGCAGTTTACTCGTCCACACGGAACGCATAGATGGTGGTGGTGTCGTACTTCTCGCCGGGACGCAGCACCGTGGTGCCGGGGAACTGGGGATTGTTGGGGTCGTCCGGGCAATGCTGGGTCTCCAGGCACAGGCCGGAATACTGGCCATAGTGGGCGCCGTCCTTGCCGCCTTCCAGGTCGGTGGTGCAGGCGGTGTAGAGCTGCACGGCGGGCTGGTCGGTGATCACTTCCATGATGCGGCCGGTCTCCTCATGCACCACGCAGGCGCACATGCCCACGGCTTCGCCCTTGCGCAGCACAAAGTTGTGGTCGTAGCCGCCAGCGGGCTGCATCTGGGGGCAGGAGTCGATGGCGTCCAGGCCGTCGCCCAGCAGCAGGCCTTCACGCAGATCCAGGGGGGTGTAGGCCACGGGCATATAGCTGCCGGTGGGGATCAGGCCCTCGTCCACGGGGGTGATCACATCAGCATCGATGAACACCACATGGTCGCGGATGGTGCCGTGGTCGTGACCAGCCAGGTTGAAATAGGTGTGGTTGGTCAGGTTGCACAGGGTGGCCTTGTCGGTGGTGGCCTCGTAGCGGATGATCAGGTTGTCGTCGTCATCCCAGGTATAGGTCACGGTCACGTCCAGGTTGCCGGGGTAGTTTTCCTCGCCGTCGGGGCTGACGCGGTGGAAGGCCACGCTGTCCTGATACTTGCCCTCGGTGGGCTTGGCTTCCCACATATGGGCGGAGAAGCCCACATAACCGCCGTGGAGGTGATTCACGCCGTGATCGTTCAGCGCCAGCTGATACTCCACGCCGTCCAGGGTGAACTTGCCCTTGCCGATGCGGTTGCCATAGCGACCCACGGTGTCGCCCATAGCGCCATGGCCGCCGCCGTACTTCTCCATGGAGTCAAAGCCCAGCGCCACGTCGGCCATGTTGCCGTCGCGGTCAGGCACGATGATGGAGGTGAGGATGGCGCCCCAGTCGATCACGGAAATAGACGCGCCGGAGGCGTTCGTCAGCGTATATTGGTTGACCTGCTGGCCGTCCTTGGTCTGGCCAAAGGGCTTGATGCTAATGGACATAAGAAACCCTCCTTGTAATTCTCCTTTGTCTCTATTGTATCCAATTACCGTAACTTGTCAAGTGGAAACACGCCTGCGCAGCATCAAAACCGAACGTTCCGGCCGTTTTTCTTCGTATTCTACCGGGGCCGGAGCGCTGTCCGCCGCAGGATAGGCCAGGTAGCGCTGCACCGATTCCTGCATCTGCCACAGCGTGCAGCAGGGGCGGCCACGCAGCCAACCGTAGAGCAGCAGCTTGGCATCCGGCCAGTCCGTGGCCAGCACCAGCGCCTGATATCCGCCCTGCAAGCCGATGTGATCCCTGCACAGCGCCGCCTGCTGGCCGCCCATGGGATGCAGAAGACCCAGGTCAAGCACCGCGCCCGAGTGGACATCCCCGGAGAGCAGCAGCGCCCGCACCGGCTTTTCCGGCAGGCCGGACGCATGGATGCTCAGCCGCCCCCTTCCCCGCTGGCACTCCATGCGTGCAAAGCCTGTGGCCTGTCCGCCCGCAGGCCGCAGCAGGATGTACATCCGCTGAAAGGGTGTTTTTTGCATATGTGATTCACCTCCGCAGGAAAAGCTATGCACAAGACCTTGCGGAAAGAACCGTTTCGGGGTACAATGGATGGGATCACGAAAGAAAGGGGATGGCCTATGGATAAGCTGGAGACCCTGAAGCATTATTTCGGCCACGATGGCTTCCGCGCCGGGCAGGAGCCGCTGGTGGACGCCCTGCTGCAAGGCCGCGACTGCCTGGGCATCATGCCCACGGGCGCAGGCAAGTCCATGTGCTACCAGATCCCCGCGCTGATGAAAAACGGCATCGCCCTGGTGATCTCGCCCCTGATCTCCCTGATGAAGGATCAGGTGGCCGCCCTGAAAAGCTCCGGCGTCCCCGCCGCCTACCTGAACAGTTCCCTCACTCCCCGGCAGATCGACCTGGCCACCGAGCGTGCCCGCATGGGGATGTACCGCATCATCTATGTGGCGCCGGAGCGCTTGGAGACCATCTCCTTCCAGCAGTTTGCCCGCAGCGCGCCCATCTCCCTCATTGCGGTGGACGAGGCGCATTGCGTGTCCCAATGGGGGCAGGACTTCCGCCCCAATTACCTGAAAATCGCTGATTTTGTGGATTCCCTGCCCACCCGGCCTGCGGTGGGTGCCTTCACGGCCACCGCCACCGCCCGCGTGCGGGACGATATCATCCGCCTTTTGCGCCTGCGCTCCCCCGCCATGACCTCCACCGGCTTCGACCGCCCCAACCTGTATTTCGAGGTGGTTCGACCCAAGTCGAAATACCCGGCGCTGTCCGCCATCCTCCGCACGAAGAAGGAGCAGAGCGGCATCATCTACTGCGCCACCCGCAAGGCCGTGGAGGAGGTCTGCGACAAGCTGACTGCCGAGGGCTTCTCCGCCGGGCGCTACCATGCAGGCCTTTCCGACGAGGAGCGCCGCACCTCCCAGGAGGACTTCCAGTACGACCGGGTGCAGATCATGGTGGCCACCAACGCCTTTGGCATGGGCATCGACAAGTCCAATGTCAATTACGTGATCCACTACAACATGCCCCGCTCCATGGAGGCCTACTACCAGGAGGCTGGCCGCGCCGGGCGCGATGGCACCGATGCGGAGTGCATCCTGCTCTACAACGGCTCGGACATCTACACCGCCAAATGGATGATCCAGCACGGCGACCCCAACCCGGAGCTCACCGCCGACGAGCAGGAGGCCGTGCGCCAGCAGGATATGCGACGGCTGGAAACCATGATCGACTACTCCACCGGCAGCCATTGCCTGCGCCGCTACATCCTGAAATACTTCGGCCAGACCGCCCCGGAAAAATGCGACGGCTGCAGCCATTGCGTCGGCCAGCAATACGACTATGTGGAGGAGCTGAAGCGCCCCTCCCGCAAAAAGGCCACCAGCATGGGCAGCGTGTTTGTGCAGCCGCCCCAGCTGGTGCCGGAGGAGATCCCCGCTGCCGACCCGGACAACCTGTTCGAGCAGCTCCGCGCCTGCCGATTGAAGCTGGCACAGGGGCTGCGGGTGCCGCCCTACATCATCTGCGACGACAAGACCCTCACCGACATGGCGCGCCGCATGCCCCGCAGCCTGGATGAAATGCTGGCCGTGCATGGCATGGGCACCGCCAAGGTGGGCAAGTGGGGCAGCACCTTCCTGAAGGTCATTGCCGCCTTTGAGGCCAAGCACCCCAGGGGCAGCACCATTCAGCAGGCCGCGCCCCGGCGCAGCGCTCCCCGCGCCTGGACAAAGCAGGAGGAGCAGGAGCTGCGGGAGGGCTACCTGAACGGCATCTCCATTCTGGAGCTCAGCGACCAGCACGGCCGCAGCGCCGGTGCCATCCGCTCCCGCCTGGCCAAGCTGGGGCTGATTTTCGATGGCGAATGGCCGGAGTGAAACCGCAAAGTTTTCCACAAAAAGTTTTACAAAACTATTTCATTTTTGTCTCCATCGTGTTATAATGAGTAAAATATGAACTTTGGAGGCGGACGTATGCGGTGCCAGTATTGCAATTGCACGGAAAGTAAGGTTATTGACTCCCGACCCACGGAAGAAGGCAGCAGCATCCGCCGCCGCCGTGAATGCATCGGCTGTGGCCGCCGTTTCACCACCTATGAGAAGATCGAAATGGTGCCGCTGATGGTCATCAAGCGGGATGGCCGCCGCGAGGCCTTTGATCCCCAGAAGATCAAGACCGGCATCATCCACGCCAGCAACCAGCTGCCCGTGTCCATGCAGGATATCGACAGCATCACCACCCGCATCGAGCAGGCTGCCTATGCCAGCATGGAGAGCGAAATTCCCACGCAGAAGATCGGCGACATGGTGATGGCCGAGCTGAAAGCCCTGAACGACGTGGCCTATGTGCGCTTCGCCGCCGTGTACCGCAAGTTCACCGACCTGGGCACCTTCATGGACGAATTGCAGAAGCTGGTGAATGAGAACAAAAATCTCACCACCTGATATCGAGGGATTCCTATGCTTTACCCCCATATTTCCATCGTGTTGGACATGGCGGGCTGCCCCAACCGCTGCAAGCATTGCTGGATCGGGCATTCCCCCAACGG
>JAFTPN010000070.1 GCA_017463245.1 Clostridia bacterium | reverse complement strand
CTTGCTGCCGGTGCCCATGTAGCGGAAATACAGGTTGCTGTCCAGGTCGTAGATCAGGGCAGAGCTGTAATCCTTGTGGCCGGTATCGATGCGGATCTCGTCGGCCAGGTCGCCCTCGGGCAGCTCATCGGTAAAGAGGAAAGTGTGGTTGCGGGGCACAAAATCGGGATCGATCAGGTCGTAGATGGCGGCCGCATTGGCATCCACATTATGGGGGGAAGCCAGAGACTTGCGGCGGGTATAGTACTTCTTCCACGCCTTGCCTGCGCCCACCGTGCCGGAGAAGGCCAGACCCTTGTCCTCCACGCCCAGATCACGCAGCTCCTTCTTCACGTTGGCCTTGTCATATTCCTGCTGGCCATAGTACAGGAAGCCCGCGTCCCATTCCTCACGCAGCCAGGCGTGACCCATGCGGGCAGAGCGCACCGGACCCACGCTGTCGGGGATCAGATCGGAAAAGAGGAAGGACATGCGGGTGTTGCCCGCCTTGTACAGGGGCGTTTCATAAATGATATCAGCATAGCTGGCGCCCCAGGGGGCACGCAGGTCAACGCCGCCGTCGGTGTTGTCGATCTGCACCAGCATGGGCATATAGCGCCCGGTCACGGCCAGACCAGCAAAGCCCTCGATGACCTCCAGATCCTCCAGCGGCAGGCCGGTGGTGGGGCTGATGCCCTCCTCCGCCTCGTTCAGGCCGACCTTCTGCAGCTTGATCTTCCGCTTTTCGTTGGGATCCAGCACCGTTTCGGCCACGGCCGCAGGCAGCAGGCTCAAGAGCAGCGCCGCGATCAGCAGCAGGCTCACGATCTTCTTCATCAGGGATGACCTCCTCACGGATTTGCACACAGGGATTTTACCGTAACAGTATACCATTTGCTGGTATTTCCGTCAACCCTGTTACAAATAATTAAGAATTTGTTGCATCCTTACTGCTTTTTGATGCTCGTGTCCCCATCCACGCAGCGATAATACACCCTGTCCCCTTCCAGCGTCACGCCATCCTTGGCAAACAGCTCGTCGATAGTCAGCAGGATGTACCCCTCCTCCGCCAGATAGTTGGCGATGGCCTTGGCGGACTTGGGCGTATTGTCCTTGATGTCATGGCAGAGGATGATGTCGCCGTCGCTGATGCCATTCTTCACCCGGCTCAGCACCTTGGCGGAGGACAGGCCGCGCCAGTCGTAGGTATCCAGGCTCCACTGGATCAGCGGCCAGCCGGTCTTGGCGTTGATCATCTGGTTATACAGGCCGTAAGGCACGCGGTTGTAGCGGGTGGGCAGGCCAATGGCGGCGATCATGGCGGTATCACACTTTTCCACCATGGCACGCAGCGTGGAGGCCTTGGTTTTGGATACATTGTTGTGGTTCCAGTTGTGGGATGCCACCGCATGGCCTTCGTCATGCTCCCGCTGCACCAGGTCGTCATATTCCCCGATGCGGTTGCCGATCACAAAGAAGGTCACCCGGGCGCCCACCTCCGTCAGGGCATTCAGCGTCAGGCTGGTGTTGGTGCGGCTGGGGCCATCGTCGAAGGTCAGCGCCACCGTTTTATAATAGGAAAGATTATCCGTTTCCACCTGGGCGCGCTCCGTCATGTAGGGGCGGATGTCCGGATACATCAGGGTGATCTCCAGCAGGGTGGTCTTGCCGGGGTAGAGCTTCTCCGCCGGAATGTGCAGCACCAGCGACATGCCATGCAGCGTGAAGTCCAATTCCGACAGCGCCTGCCGGGTGCAAAGCGCCTCCAGCGCCTCGGCGTCCGGCGCAACATCAGGCCAGTAGGCCGTGGCCTGCTCCCGCACCGCCGCCTCCAGGATGTCCCAGCCCTGGCTCTCCGCATCAAAGATGTCCGTCAGCCAGATGCGCTCGCCGGTGGTCATGTCGAAGGTGCGGCTCTGGATCTCCTGGGCGATCAGGTCGCGGTGATACGTCGTCCTGGCCTGCACCAGAAAGCTCATCCAGGTCAGGCCCGTGCGGCTGTGGCGGGTCACCACATCCAGGCGGGAGTTCTTGCTGGTGTTGTTCCCGGCCTTTTGCAGGGTAGGCGCCAGCCGCTCCACATATTCATCGGCGATCACGCCCAGCTCCTCGTCCACGCTGTCCAGCACGGTGTCCACATACCAGCGGCGCACGATGCTCTTGTTCTTCTGCGTGGTATCCTTCTTGGTGACCTTCACCCGGTGGCATTCCTCAATGGCGCTGGCCGAAACCATCGGCAAAAGCAGCATGGCCGCCAGGATCAAAGCAAGCAAGCGTTTCATCGGTGCATTCCCTCCTTGGGCGTAACAACTGTAACAATGTGAAAAGCGCCGCAGCTCTCTGCGCGGCGCATTGGGTTATTCCTCGTGATGGCAGCCGCAGCCGCAATCGTGATGGTGGTGATGTTCATGGCCGCAATCGCAATGCTCGTGATGATGCTCGTGGCAGCAGTCGCAGTCCTCCAGGCCGTCCACGGCGTTGTGGATGGTCAGCGCCACATACTTGTCGAACACCTGCTGGATCACGTCCTCTTCCTCCGCCACCACAAAGGACAGCTGGCCGTCGCCTGCTTCCTCCACGCGGGTGATGAGGATCTGCTCCTCGCCGTTTGCATCATTCTCCATTTCCAGCAGCACCACATAGTCCTGCCCGGCATAGGGAATGGTCGCGCCGTAGCGGAAGCGGAACACCTGGCCGTCGGGGGCGGTCAGCTCCACCACCGCGTCGTTCAGCTCATGCTCGCTCATTACTCTTCGTCCTCGGCTTCTTCCATCAGCTGGAGGAACTTCTCGAACACGATCTCCTGCAGATCCTCGTCCTCCACGCAAACGTAGCACTCGTTACCCTCGTCGTCGGCTTCGATCTTCATGATGACCACTTCGCCCTCGTCGTCGTTCTGGTCTTCCTCTTCGATCAGCATCAGAGCAATGTAGTACTCACCCTCGTGCTCGATGGTGGCCAGATGCTCGAAAGGCACAGTCGCGCCGGTCTCGTCGTCGATCAGTTCAATGATGTTGCTCTCGTTGTCCATGGTCATGGTAGTTTCCTCGCTTTCGCACCCATTGGGCGTCGTATTTTGTGCCTGGGAGTCCAGGTATTGCTGTAGAATGATGGCCGCAGCCACCTTGTCCACATTCTGCTTGCGCTCCGCCCGGTGCATGTTGTCCTCCAGCAGAGCGTGCTCGGCGGTCACCGTGGTCAACCGCTCATCCTGATAATACACCGTCAGGCCAGCTTTTTCAAGCTGTTGGCAGAATAGTTTTACTTTTTCCGATTGAAAACCCAGCGTGCCATCCATATTGTAGGGCAGCCCGCTCAACACAATGGTGGTGTCATACTGCTCGCACAGCTGCTTGACCCGCTTTACATCCGGGCCAAACCCCACCCGCTTGATAACCTCCACCGGCGTGGCGATCATCCGCATCGCGTCGCTCACTGCCACACCAATGCGCACATCCCCAATATCCAGCGCCAAAATTCTTTCGTTCATAACAATCTCCATTTCGCCTTCGGCGCCAGAGGGGACTCTGTCCCCTCTGGACTCCCCTGCGAAGGGTCTTCGACCCTTTCGAAACCCATGCGGGGGTATTGTTTGGTTCGCATCTAAGCAGGGGTCACGCCGCGCAACGGGCGCGCCGCGACGCGGGGCAGCGGCCAAAAGCCTCCCTCCCCGAGGGAGGTGGCAGCCGCTTGCGGCTGACGGAAGGAGTGGTTCTGCCACTTGCCTCAACGCATTCCTTTCCCTTGCGCCTGTAGGGGCGATCTGCGATCGCCCGCGGTCACACTCTTAATTCCGCATTCCGAATTCCGAATTCCGAATTTCTTCCGCCCCTTTTCCCACCACCGCAATGCACGGTTCCGCACTAAGAATGCGCTTCGCCTTGTCCATCACATGCTCCATGGTCACCGTTTCGATGCGGGCAATGGTCTCGTCGGGGGTGATGGACTTGCCCAGCAGCAGAAGGCCGCGACCCATGGCCTGCATCCGGGTGCCGGGGCTTTCCAGACCCAGTAGGTAGCCGGAGCGCAGCTGCTGCTTGGAGGCGTCGAACTCCTTCTGGGTGATGCCGTTTTCCAGCAGCTTCTTCATTTCGCTGCGGATCTCGGAAAGCACCTTCTCGCCATTCTTGGGCGACACGCCTGCGTATACCGCAAAGGTGCCGCAGCCGCGGTAGCTGTTGGGATAGGTGTAGATGGCGTAGGCCATGCCCAGATCCTCGCGGATGCGCTGGAAAAGCCGGGAGGACATGGCGCCGCCCAGCAGGTTGTTCAGCACCGCCTGGGGGTACAGGTCCTCGCCGCCGTAGGGCGTGCCGGTGAAGCCCATGCACAGGTGCATCTGCTCGGTGTCCTTCTCTTTGAAGAGATTCACGCCGGAGAGGGGCTTCTGCTCCGGCAGGAGCAGGCCGATGGCCGGGTTCTCCCAATCGCCGAAGAACTGCTCCACCAGCGCCTTGACCTGGGCGGGATCGTAGTTGCCCGCCAGCGCCACTACGGTGTTGCCAGGGCAGTAATGCTTCTGCCGATAGGCCGCCAGGTCGGCGCGGGTGTAGTTTTCGATCAGCTCGCTGGTGCCCAGGATCGGCATACCCAGGCTCTGCTCGCCAAACTGCGCCTTGCTCAACAGCTCATGCACCAGATCCTCCGGAGAGTCCTCGTCCATGGCGATCTCCTCCAGGATCACGCCCCGCTCCTTGTTCAGCTCAGTTTCATCCAGCACCGCATGGCAGGTCAGGTCGGCCAGGATATCCACCGCCAGGGGCAGATTCTCGTCGATGACCTTGGCATAGTAGCAGGTGCAGTCCTTGCCGGTAAAGGCATTGAGCTGGCCGCCCACGGCATCCATTTCCTCGGCGATCTGCCGGGCATTGCGCTTGGCCGTTCCCTTGAACACCATATGCTCCAGGAAGTGGCTCAGGCCGTTTTCCGCAGGCGTTTCCATCATGGAGCCCACGCCCAGCCACACGCCGATGGACACCGAGCGCAGGTAGGGCAGGCGCTCGCCGATGATGCGCAGGCCGTTGGGAAGAATCCACTGATCGTTCATACGCTTCTCCATCCCCAAATGCTTTTCCATTAGCATATCCACCTGCTTTCCTTCCTATGTAAAGTGAAAGTCCAGAGGGAAGTTCCCTCTGGACTGATTATGTCGCAAGAGGTTTCGCGTCTGCGGACGCGACTCAAGGGCTTTGCGATCGCCCTTGAGAAACCTTCGCACCCCATTCTTGTTGCTTGATTTAGCCTGTTGCTTTTGCAAATCCAAGCTATTCGCCGCAAAAAGGGTTTCGAAAGGGTCGAAGACCCTTCGCAGGGTGCAGGGGCAGCGCCCCTGCCGGGAGTCCAGAGGGCAGGGCCCTCTGGTCGCCGTAGGCGAAACGCCTTCCTCCAAGGGAAGCCTGAAACCGCAGGTTTCAGCCCCGTTCCTTACTGACGGCCATCACGGCGGGGAGGACGGCTGCGGAAGTTGCCACCTTCGCGGCGCTCGGCGGGCTTGTTTTCGTAGACCATGTCGTTGCGGATCAGGTTGATGCGGCCCTGGGCGTCGATCTCATTGACCTTCACTTCCAGCTCGTCACCGATGTTCACAACGTCTTCCACCTTCTCCACACGCTTGTTATCCAGCTTGGAGATGTGGATCATGCCGTCCTTGCCGGGAGCCAGCTCCACAAAGGCGCCGAAGTTCATGATTCGCACGACCTTGCCGGTGAACACATCGCCCACTTCGATATCCTTGGCAATGCCCTCGATGATCTTGCGAGCCTTGGCGGCAGCCTCGGCATCGGGGGTGGAGATGAACACGCGGCCATCGTCCTCGATGTCGATCTTCACGCCGGTCTCGGCAATGATCTTGTTGATCATCTTGCCGCCGGGTCCAATAACTTCGCGAATCTTCTCGGGGTTGATGGTGAAGCGCACGATCTTGGGCGCATACTGGCTCAGCTCAGCACGGGGCTCGCCGAGGGTATCCAGCATAATTTTGAGGATGTGCAGGCGGCCTTCCAGAGCCTGAGCCAGAGCCTGCTTCAGGATAGCGCGGTCGATACCGGCGATCTTGATATCCATCTGGATGGCGGTGATACCGTTCATGGTGCCAGCCACCTTGAAGTCCATGTCGCCCAGGAAGTCTTCCAGACCCTGGATGTCGGTCAGCACGGAAACCTTGCCGGACTCAGCATCCTTGATCAGACCCATGGCCACACCAGCCACGGGGGCGTGGATCGGCACACCGGCGTCCATCAGGGACAGGGTGGAGCCGCACACAGAGGCCATGGAGGAGGAGCCGTTGGAGGACAGGATCTCACTCACCAGGCGCAGAGCATAGGGGAACTCTTCCTCGGTGGGGATCACGGGCAGCAGAGCACGCTCTGCCAGAGCGCCGTGGCCGATCTCGCGGCGGCCGGGGCTCTTCATGCGGCCAGCCTCGCCGGTGGCGTAGGGGGGCATGTTGTAGTGGTGGATGTAGCGCTTGAAGTCCTCGTTGGAGAGGCCATCCAGGATCTGACCCTCGCTGGTGGAGCCCAGGGTGGTCACAGTCAGCGCCTGGGTCTGGCCGCGGGTGAACACGGCAGAGCCATGCACACGGGGCAGCACGCCCACTTCGCACCAGATGGGGCGCACCTCGGTGACCTTACGGCCATCGGGACGGATGCCCTCGTTCTGGATCTTGGCGCGCATGATCTCCTTGTTCAGGTAGTACAGGGCGTCAGCGATCTCATTCTCGCGCTCGGGGAACTGCTCGGACAGAGCAGCCAGGGTCTCTTCCTTCACCTGAGCTTCGCGGCTCTGGCGCTCCTGGCGGTCGAAGGTGTCGAACACCCACTTGCACTTGTCATAGGCGAACTCGCGCACAGCGGCCTTCACGTCGTCGCCGGTCACGTTCAGGGGCACTTCCACCTTGGCCTTACCAATGGCAGCGATGATCTCCTCCTGGAAGGCCACCAGCTTCTTGATCTCCTCGTGGCCGAACATGATGGCGTCCAGCATCACTTCTTCAGAAACCTCGTTGGCGCCGGCTTCCACCATCATGATGGCGTCCTTGGTGCCAGCCAGGTACACGTGCATATCGGAAACCTTGCGCTGCTCCTCGTCGGGGTTGATGACGTACTGACCGTTCACGCGGCCAACGACCACAGCACCGGTGGGGCCGCCCCACGGGATCTCGCTCACGCCCAGGGCGATGGAGGAACCGATCATGGCGGGGATCTCCGGGGGAACGTCCTGCTCAACACTCAGGATGGTGATGACCACCTGCACGTCGTTGCGCATGCCCTTGGGGAACAGGGGGCGCAGGGGACGGTCGATGAGGCGGCAGGTCAGAGTGGCCTTCTCGGTAGGACGGCCTTCACGCTTGATGAAGCCGCCGGGGATCTTGCCCACGGAATACTGCTTTTCTTCCACATCCACAGCCAGAGGGAAGAAGTCCACACCGGGACGGGGGGTAGGCGCCATGGTGGCGTTGACCATCACAACGGTATCGCCCAGGTGCACCCACACGGAGCCAGCAGCCTGCTCGCAATACTTGCCGAATTCCAGCGTCAGCTCTTTGCCGGCAAGATCCATGGTAAATTTCTTGCTATCCATGCTTTTCTCCTTATATACGTTCGGGGCAAGGCGCCCCATGCCGCCCGGAGATGCTATCATATGAAAACCCCTCCATGGGATTTTCAAGGGATAACATCCCCCAGGCACATTCATCTCATCATCAGCCTTGCCGGATGTTCACTCCTTCATCCGAAAGGCGGGAAAAAGCCGCCGGGACAGCTTTGTCCATCCCGGCGGCTCCGACAGGACATAACCTTTGCTGCGTCTTCCTTGCGCACTCCCCCAGCATTCATCCCGGTGCACCCGTTCCAATCGCGTGGACGGTCTCAGGCGACCCGAATAGTATGTCGGAGAAATGGGGCGAACGCCCCCTTATTTGCGCAGGTTCAGCTTGGCGATCAGGGCGCGGTAGCGCTCGATGTCGGTCTTCTTCAGGTACTCCAGCAGGCCACGGCGGCGGCCAACCATCAGCAGCAGACCACGGTTGGAGTGGTGGTCGTTCTTGTTGGACTTCAGGTGCTCGTTCAGGTGGTTGATGCGCTCGGTGAGCAGGGCAACCTGAACTTCGGGGGAGCCGGTGTCGCCTTCGTGCTGGGCGTAGGCTGCGATGATCTCGCTCTTGGTCATGGTGTCTTCCTCCATTTTCTTTGCGGCTTGTGCCGCTATTTTTCGGGTCAATCGCCGTTCACGCAGTGCGCCGTCGGAGTGATTCATGCGTCCGCGCATACGGTTCACAAAAACCCATTGGACATTATACCAGACTTGCCGGGCTTTGTAAACTGGATTTTTATTGGTTTTTACATCCTGATATCTACTTTTTGGTTCTTTCTTTTGTTGCTGGGCTTTTGTGCAAGGCTGTTCCATGTGCATTGCTGGGGCAAGCACCAAAAGCCTCCCTCCCCGAGGGAGGTGTCAGGCGTAAGCCTGACGGAAGGAGTGGTTCTGCCGCTTGCTCCACACCGTCGCTTCCCCTCGCAAATGTAGGGGCGAACTGTGTTCGCCCGCCCCGCCGCTTCTTCCGCCTACTATGCATTCATGCAGCGCGCGGGCGATCACAGATCGCCCCTACAGGTATGCAATTACTCAGAACATCCCCCCGCCGTCCTCCGGCAAGGTCATGTAATTGTGAAACTCCCGGCTCACGCCTGCATCATCCACGCCCGTGATGCTGATACCCAAACCCTCCAGGTCATCGTCCCAGGGAACCAGGATCACCAGCGTGGCCATGTCATGGGGCTCAAAACGGGTCTTGCCCGCGCTGGTCTGCGCGGGTGCGCCCAGGGTGATGGCGCGCTTGAGGAAAAGCTCGTTCCGCTGGGTCAGGGACAGGTTTTGCGTTTCGCTGCTCCAGGTCAGCGCCGCCGCCAGTTCCTCCTGCCCATAGGTGAAGGTTTGCAGCGGCTCCTCCCCATCGCCGAACAACACCAGCTCCATGCGCTGGGCGTCGAAGCCCACGCCATGCTTCTCGCTGGGGAAGGTCATCAGCGCCCAATGGTCGCCCACCTCGCCCGGCAGATGACCGTAGGTCATGGAGAGGTACGCCCCATCCTCCCCGGGTTCGTCGCTGTCCAGCAGATAGCTCTCCTTGGGGCGGAAGCCGTGCTGGTCGATCAGCTGCTGGATGCGTTCCTCATTGCTGGGCGTCTTGGAGAAGATCATCGCCCCCAGCAGCGCCAGCACGGCCAGCAGCGGCAGGCACTTGATCAGCTTTTTCACAGCGTGATCTCCAGCTTCACCACCCGGCCGATGAAGTTCACATCGCCCAGCTTGGCGGTCACCGCGTCGTATTCACGGTCGTAGGACTGCAGCAGCACCTGGTAGGTATCCAGCTTCTTCACCTTGCGCAGGTAGCGGTGGTTGTTGTATTCCACCAGCATCACCGCGCCATCCACCGGGGACTGGCTGGGCACCACCAGGGCATGATCGCCCGCATGGATGCGGAAGCCCCGCATGCTGTCGTCGGGCGCAAGGAAATAGAACACCTTGTCCGGGTTCGCGCCCTCGATCTTCCCGCCCTGGATGGGCAGCAGCTTGTGGTCAACGGGCTTCATCACGGCATTCATCACCGGCACGTGCTTCAAAACGCTGGTCAGGGCGTCCAGCCACACGCTGCCCACCACGCCCTCGTCCTTTTCCTCGGTGGAAGCGACCTTCTCCACCTCCTTGGGCTTGGGCTGGGCAACGGCCTTGGCCATCTGCGGCTGCACCGAGGCCAGATCCACCGTGGCGGCGATGTCGTCCAGGGTGAAGTCCGCCTCGTTATGCTCCTTAAGGCCAATGGTTTTCAGGATGCGGCGCGCCTGATCGTCCGCGATGATGCGGGTGCCCGCCTCCACCGCCACGATGAAGCTCTCGGCCACGCCGCACTTCTTGGCCACCTGTTTGGGGGTCATTTTTGCCCGCACGCGCTCGGTGCGGATCAGATCTCCAAGTCTGCTCATATGCTGCCTCCGTTATTTGCTTGTTTTTTCAATCATCACCGGCCACAGGTCGCGGCAGAGGGTCAGATTCTGCTGCGCGCCGCCCAGGTCGATGTAGGTATCATACATATCCGCCACCGTGTCCAGGGGCAGGGTGATGGTTCCCGTGTAACCTTTTTCTCCCATGAGCCGGAAGGCAAAGGTATCGCTCTTGCTCCGCGCCATGGCCTTGATCATGGGCAGGCTCTCGTCCGTCATGCAGATGGTGTAGTCCTCGAAATAGGTCAGGTCGTATTCCGAGATCTCCGGGAACACTTCATATATATAGTCCTTGTCCCCCACGGTGATGGTCAGCTCCCCCGCGCCAATGAATTCGTAGGTCGTGAGGCAGAGCATCAGCCGCAGCAGGGTGGCGTTCTCATTTGGCATCTGGATGAAATCCAGGTATACCGCCGCTTCCCCGTCCTCCATGTCGATGGTGCCGGCATAGGGCTGATCCTTGGGGCGCACGATGGTGTTCACCTGCAGGAAGTCCATCATGACATCATAGTCATCCATCTGCTCCAGGGCAGCCTGGTCAAAGTCCTCCGCCAGGGCGGGGACGCACAGCAGCATCAGCGCTGCCAGCAGGCACAGCATCCGCTTCATCGGCTCACCTCCAGTTGCGCTATTATACCATATAAGATGAAGAAAGAAAACCCATCCGCAAAGGTTACACGTGTAACAAGTTTGATATTTCTTTTGCGAAACTTAAATTTAACGTCCCCAAATTTCGCCAGAACCTTGCTTTTTAGGTAATTTCACGCTATACTGTAAATAGTATCATCGGTTTGTAACTATAGGCCGACCAAGGAAGTGAATGGGAAATGTTGCCGGTCATCAGCGCCATACCGGAGATGCTTGCTTTGATCCTTTTGTTGATCCTGCTGGCCTTCTCCATGTCCGACAGCGTCTATGCGAGCAATCGCACAGGCCTGTTTGCTGCGTGCCTGCTTACTTCCACCCTCGCCAGCGCCGCCCGCCTGGCCAATATTGCCTATCAGTCCATCGCCGATCCCGCAGCCGACACGCTGCATCTGCTGGCGCTGCTGGCACGGCTGTTCACACCGCTGTCTGCCACGCTGATCTTCACCTACGCCCTGGCCAGGATCTACGCTGGCTCCTTCGCTCAGCGGGGCGGGCGCATTGCAGGCACCTCCATTTGGCTGATCTTCCTTGCCTATGCTGCGCTGTGTGTAACCAACCACAGCCACCACCTGCTGTTTATCCCTGGCGATCTCGAAGCCACGTCCCTCGCTCCCCTGGCGCAGCTTGGCAACCTCTGCTTTGCTGCACAGTTCTGCGTGGTGCTGGTGAACTACCTTGTCCACCGCCAGCAGACCGACCACGGTTTCCACCATGTGATGATCATCATCCCCTTCTTAGCGGTAGCCATGGCCGTTTTCCAGGCTGTGACGCCCACCATGAATATCGATAACATCACCCTGGCCTTTGTGCTGCTGCTGTTGCTTGTGTGCTGCCAGCGCCAGCATGTGAACCGCGATAATCTCACCGGCGCCGGAAGCCGCGAGGCGCTTTCCGCCCTGATGCAGCGGATGATCGCTGCCCAGCAGCCCTTCACCCTGCAGCAGGTCAGCCTGCTGCACTTCCGCCGCGTCAACCGCCGCCACGGCCTTGCCACCGGCGACAACCTGCTGCAGGAGATCGCCCACGAGATCCAGCACACCTTCCCCTCCGACCGCTTCTTCCGCTTCAACGGCACCGATTTCGTGATCTTCCACGATCACATTCCCGACGATACCTGCACCGCTCAGCTCTCCACCCTGCGCGACCGCTTCACCAACTATTGGGACATCGGCGGCAAGCACATTCTGCTGGGTGCCTCCTTTGCCCAGGTGAGCTATCCCCAGGGCGGCACCACCCCCGAAGAGCTGATCAACAACCTGGAATACTGCCAGCTCCAGGCTCGCACCCTGCCCGACAACGCCGCCGTGATCTTCGACGATAACGTCCGGCAGAAGCTGGCCAACCGCGAGTACATCAACGAGCTGATCACCTCCAGCCTTTCCACCAACCGTTTCTTCCTCTGCTATCAGCCCATCTACGATGCCACCGGCACCAACCCCTGCGCGGCCGAAGCCCTGCTCCGCCTGCGGGACGAGGATGGCAAGATCATTTCCCCCGGCGTGTTCATCCCCGCCGCCGAGGAAAACGGCTCCATCATCCAGGTCACCTGGATGGTGCTGGGCAAGGTCTGCTCCTTCCTCAGCCAGCACAAGGATGAAAAGCTGCCCCCCATTTCCATCAACTTCTCTGCCCAGCAGTTTGCCGAGCAGGATATGTGCAGCATCATCAAGCGCTATCTGGATCACTACCAGGTGGACCCCAGCCAGATCAAGATCGAGATCACCGAGCGTGTTTTCACCGAGATCAACGACCAGCTGATGAAGAATATCGAAGGTCTGCAGGAAATGGGCGTTGGCCTCTACCTGGACGACTTTGGCACCGGCTATTCCAACCTGGCCAGCGTGCTGAACTACCCCATCGAAGTCGTGAAGGTGGACAAGTCCCTCCTTTCCGAAGACGAGAACAGCAAGGCCAACGATCTGCTGCAGGCGCTGGTCAGCGGATTGAAGCACCTGGATGTGCAGGTGCTGATCGAGGGTGTGGAGACCCTGGAACAGTCCCACCGCATGCAGGACATCGGCGTGGATCGCATGCAGGGCTTCTACTACGCCCGCCCCATGGAGGAGAATGCTTTCCTTTCCCACATGGCCGCCCATCACATCGCATAAGGAGAAACGAGCCATGCTTGAAGCTCTGAAGCAAAAAGTATACGAAGCCAACATGCTCCTGCCCGCCCACCACCTGGTGACCTTCACCTGGGGCAATGTGTCCGGCATCGACCGGGAGAAGGGGCTGTTCGTCATCAAGCCCAGCGGCGTTCCCTATGAGGAACTGAAGCCCGAGGACATGGTGGTCATCGACCTGGAAGGCAACAAGGTGGAGGGCGAGATGAACCCCTCTTCCGATACCGCCACCCATGCCGAACTGTACCGCCGCTTCCCCACCATTGGCGGCGTGGTGCATACCCACTCCCGCTGGGCGACCATCTGGGCGCAGGCCGGGCGCGACATCCCCGCCTATGGCACCACCCATGCGGACTACATCTACGGTGCCATCCCCTGCTGCCGCGACCTGACCCCCGAAGAGGTGGAGCGCGCCTACGAGCTGGAGACCGGCAAGGTCATCGCCTCCCACTTCGAGGACAATAACCTCAACCCCGCCCATGTCCCCTGCGTGCTTGCCCGCCACCACGGTCCCTTCGCCTGGGGCAAGGACGCCATTGAGGCCGTCCATAACGCCGTGGTCATGGAGGAGGTCGCCATGATGGCCTGGCATACCGAAGCCCTGCCCATGACCCAGACCCGCGACACCATGCCCTCCTACGTCCGCGACAAGCACTTCCTCCGCAAGCACGGCCCCAACGCCTATTACGGACAGAAGAAATAACGAGGACGCAGAGGGCGCTGCCCTCTGCACTCCCGCCAGAGGCTCTGCCTCTGGACTCCGCTCAAGGGTCTTCGACCCTTAAGAATCCCATTCGGCGATGGCCGGGTGGGTTTTCTCTTTGCAGGGGTCACGGAGCGCAACGGGCGCTCCGCGACGCAGGGACTGCTACTTTCCACCTCATCCGGCCTCACGGCCACCTTCCCCTCAAGGGGAAGGCTTTTGCATGACCATGCACCATGGCTTCCCCTTGAGGGGAAGCTGTCGCCTTTAGGCGACTGATGAGGTGGAAAGTTGCATCCTGTGCCCAGTTGCAAACATTAGCTCCTTGTAGGGGCGATCTGTGATCGCCCGCTCCGTCCACACTCTCAATTCCGAATTCCGAATTCCTAATTCCTAATTCCCCTCCCGTACATTCAAAAAACAATCCTCCCCATTGACAGCGCCCTTTCCCCGTGCTATGATACACTCAACCAAATATTGAACCAAATGCTCTGACGGAGACAAGCCTTTTCCTCCCTGCGCACAGAGAACCGGCGGTTGGTGCAAGCCGGTGGCACAGGATCGGGTACATCACTCCTGAGCAGCCTTTGCCAACGGGTTCATCCCCAGTAGTGAAGGACGCCGCCGCGTGATAGGCTTGGGCTTGTTGGAGCCGACACCCGAACACCCTGCGTGTTCCTGTAATTGCTTTTCAAGCCCTGCGCCTCACTTCGAGGGAGCAGGTTTTTTTATCCCACATTTTTTCTGACAGAGGAGGATCACCATGAACCAGATTCAGCTGATTGCCCTGCGAATTGCCGACCTGCGTGATATTTCCGGCATGACCGCCGAAGAGGTGGCCGAAAAGTCCGGCGTTCCGGTGGATGACTACATTGCCTACGAGACCGGCGAAAAGGACTTTTCCTTCTCCCACCTGTTCAACATCGCCGAGACCCTGGGCGTGGACATTTCCGACCTGCTCACCGGCGAAAGCCCCAAGCTCCGCGGCTATGTGCTGACCCGCTCCGGCAAAGGCCTGGCCTTCGACCGCCGCAAGCAGTACCACTACCAGCACCTGGCCTACAACTTTGCCAACAAGTTGGCCGAGCCCTTCATCGTCACCGTGGAGCAGGACGCTCCCGGCACCGTGAAGCAAGCCCACAGCCACGAGGGTCAGGAGTTTGACTACGTGCTGGAAGGCTACCTGAAGATCGTCCTGGGCGGCAACGAGCTGCTGCTCTCCCCCGGCGACTCCGTGTACTACGATTCCTCCCTGCCCCACGCCATGTATGCCATGGAAGGCGATTGCCGCTTCATCGCCGTGGTCGTCAAGGAAAACGATTGACCCTATTCTATACTGAAATGAGGGAATGCTATGCTGCCGCTTTATCATGAATACATGGATGTCAAGGGCGATTTCATCAATTATGAGGATTTCAACAAGAATTTCCGCATCAAGCGCCCCGACTCTTTCAACTTTGCTTACGACGTGGTCGACCGCTACGGCAAGGAAGACCCCACCCGCGAAGCCCTTCTGTGGACGAATCCCGAAGGCGATGTGGTGAAGTACGACTTCCAGCGCATGATGGTGGATTCCAACAAGGCCGCCAACTACTTCAAGTCCCTGGGCGTGAAGAAGGGCGATGCCGTGATGCTGATCCTCAAGCGCCATCACGAGTTCTGGCCCATCATCATGGCGCTGCACAAGATCGGCGCGGTGACCATCCCCGCCACCCACCTGCTCACCGCCAAGGACATCCGCTATCGCTGCAATGCGGCGGACGTGTCCGTCATTGTGGCCACCGAGCATACCTCCGTGGTCTGCAACGCCATCGACGAGGCCGCCCCGGACTGCACCCACCTGCGCCACAAGGTCATCGTCCGCACCCAGCGCGAAGGCTGGCTGAGCTACGACGAGGGCTTTGCCGCCGCCTCCGAAGAGTGGGAGAAGCCCACCGGTGCGGATTACCCCCACAACGAAGACCTGATGCTGCTCTACTTCACCTCCGGCACCACCGGTATGCCCAAGATGGTGACCCACAACTTCCTCTACCCCCTGGGTCACATTCTCACCGCTGTGTACTGGCTGCAGGTGCAGGATCACGGCCTGCACCTCACCGTCTCGGAGACCGGCTGGGCCAAGTCCGTGTGGGGCAAGCTCTATGGCCAATGGCTGGGCGGCAGCTGCGTGTTCGTATACGACTTCGACAAGTTCAACGCTGGCGAGCTGCTGGCCATGATCGAAAAGTTCAAGATCACCACCTATTGCTCGCCCCCCACCATGTACCGCTATATGCTCCAGGAGGACTTCTCCAAGTATGATCTTTCCAGCCTGAAGCATTGTGCCGTGGCCGGCGAACCCCTGAACCCCGATATGTACGAGGAATGGAAGAAGCGCACCGGCCTGGAAATGCGCGAAGCCTTCGGCCAGACGGAGCTCTTGGTCACTCTGGCCACCTTCCCCTGGATGGAGGTCAAGCCCGGCTCCATGGGCAAGCC
Organism: Clostridia bacterium; assembly: GCA_017463245.1. Lineage (GTDB taxonomy): Bacteria > Bacillota > Clostridia > Christensenellales > Aristaeellaceae > UBA11524. The sequence continues at coordinate 42,298 of JAFTPN010000070.1, read as the reverse complement.
CGCCCCCGTGTTCGATGTTGACCTCATCGACAGCGAGGGCAATCCCTGCCCGCCCGGCGTTTCCGGCGAGATCATCGTCCGCACCCACCATGGCGCGCCCATCGGTATGTTTGCGGGCTACTACCGCAACGAGGGCATGACCGCCGATGTGTGGGACGGCAAGATCTACCACACCGGCGACGTGGCCTGGCGCGACGAATGGGGCTACTACTGGTATGTGGGTCGCGCGGACGATGTGATCAAGTCCTCTGGCTACCGCATTGGACCCTTCGAGGTGGAAAGCGCCCTGGTGGAGCATCCCTCCGTGCTGGAAACCGCCATCACCGGCGTGCCTGACCCCATGCGCGGCCAGGTGGTGAAGGCCACCATCGTCCTCAAGCCCGGCTGGGAGCCCTCCGACGCCCTGAAAAAGGAGCTCCAGGATCACGTCAAGAAGCTCACCGCCCCCTACAAATACCCCCGCGTCATCGAGTTCGTCGATGCCCTCCCCAAAACCATCTCCGGCAAAGTCCGCCGCGTGGAACTGCGCGAAAAGGACGCTGCGAAGAAGTAACGGGGCAGAGGGCTCTGCCCTCTGCACTCCCGGTCAGGGCTCTGCCCTGACAACCCGCGAAGGGACTTCGTCCCTTTCGAAACCCATGCGGGAAGGCCATGCATAGTGATCTCCGAGCAGGGGTCACGGCGCGAATACGGTCGCGCCGCGACGCAGGAGAGTAGCTAAGGCTCCCTCCCCGAGGGAGCTGTCAGCGCTTGCGCTGACTGAGGGAGTGGTTCTGCCGCTTGTCCCAATGCGTTACTTGTTCCCACACCCTGTAGGGGCGATCTGCGATCGCCCGCATCGCACTCTCCATTATTCATCCTTCATTATTCATTTCTCTTGGAGGTTCCCATGCTCTACGCTTCAAAGCAATTCACCCTCAAGGATGGCCGCACCGCCGTCATCCGCGTGCCTGATCCCGCGAAGGACGCCGCGCCCCTCGCCCAGTACCTGAAGGACGTAGCAGGCGAGTCCCCCTTTGTGCTGGCCTATCCGGAGGAGCGCAACTTCACCCCGGAGAAGGAAGAGGCCTTCCTGCGTGCCGTGCTGGATTCCCCCAACGACCTCATGCTGGTGTGCGAGGTGGATGGCCGCATTGCGGGCAACTGCCACCTGACCTTCCTTTCCCATATCAAGACCCGCCACCGGGGCGATGTGGCCATTGCCCTTTACAAGGAATTCTGGGGGCTTGGCATCGGCACAGCCATGTTTGAGCAGATGATCGCCGCCGCGAAGGAGCGGGGCATCATGCAGCTGGAACTGGAATATGTTGATGGCAACGACCGCGGCAAGGCGCTCTACGAGAAGATGGGCTTCCGGTACACCGGCGCGCGTCCCAACGCCATTCGGCAGCAGGATGGCACCATGCATGATCTGTGCATGATGGTGAAGGAATTGTAAGAAGAAGAGACGTTTCATTCGTGGAACGTCTCTTTGTTTCTCTGTGCAGCTTGCAGCGTCCACCTCATCCGACCTCACTACGTTCGGCCACCTTCCCCTCAAGGGGAAGGCTTTTTGCTTGGCTTCAACTAAAGGCTTCCCCTTGAGGGGAAGCTGTCAGCGCTTGCGCTGACTGATGAGGTGTCGCCTCCATCTATGAACATTTTGCAAATTGTTAGCACTCTCGTGCTTTGAGTGCTAATTTTCTCTTGCAATTCCTTCCGGGTGGTGCTACAATACTTTCCAGAGCGATCTGCTCTCACCAACAGGAGGTAATTCATCATGGCCATCAATATGGAAAAGGGTTCCGTTTCTATCGACGCACAAAACATTATGCCGGTGATCAAGCGCTGGCTGTATTCCGATAAGGATATCTTCCTGCGCGAGGTCGTCAGCAACGGCTGCGATGCCATCACCAAGTTCAAGCTGCTCCACCCCGGCACCGAGGAAGCCATGTCCGTCACCGTTTCCGTGGACAAGGAGAACAAGACCATCTCCATCAGCGATACCGGCATCGGCATGACCGCCGATGAAGTCCGCCGCTACATCAACCAGGTGGCCTTTTCTTCCGCCACGGAGTTCATGAAGAACTTCGACGACAAGGACGGCGAGAAGGCCGACATCATCGGCCACTTCGGCCTGGGCTTCTATTCCGTGTTCATGGTCTCCGAGAATGTGGAGATCGAGACCCTCTCCTATCAGGAGGGCGCCGAGCCGGTGCATTGGGTCTCTGCCGACGGCATGGATTTTGAAATCAGCCAGGGCAGCCGCACCCAGCACGGCACCACCATCATCCTCCACGTCAGCGAGGAAGAGAAGGAGTTCCTGGAGGTCTGGCGCGTCCGCGAAGTGCTGAACCGCTACTGCGGCTACATGGCCTCCCCCATCTACCTGAAGGACGCCAACGCCAAGCCCTTTGAAAAGCAGGAGGCTCAGGAGGACGGCACCAACAAGACCGTTTACGAAATGCCCCAGCCCCAGCTGATCAACGAGACCTCGCCCCTGTGGCTGAAAAAGCCCTCTGACTGCACCGAGGAGGACTACAAGAACCTCTACCACAAGATGTTCGGCTACGATGATCCCCTCTTCTGGATCCACCTGAACGTGGACTATCCCTTCAACCTGAAGGGCATCCTCTACTTCCCCAAGCTGAAGAACGACTTCGGCACCCACGAGGGGCAGATCAAGCTCTTCTCCGGCCAGGTGTTCGTGGCAGACAACATCAAGGAGGTCATTCCCGAATTCCTGATGCTGCTCAAGGGCGTCATCGACTGCCCCGACCTGCCCCTGAACGTGAGCCGCTCCTTCCTGCAGAATGACGGCTATGTGAAGAAGATCTCCGCCCACATCACCAAGAAGGTGGCGGACAAGCTGGTAAGCCTCTTCAACACCCAGCGGGAGACCTACCAGACCTACTGGGACGACATTGCGCCCTTCGTGAAGTACGGCTGCATGAAGGACAACAAGTTCTACGAGAGTGTCAAGCCCGTGCTGCTGCTGAAAACCACCAAGGACGAGTACCTCACCCTGGAGGAATACGCCACCCGCAACGGCGAAAAGGCCGGCAAGAAGGTCTTCTACACCAACGACGCCAAGCGCCAGGCCGCCAGCGTGGAGCTGTACACCCAGCGCGGCATCGATGTGGCGGTGATGGACACCATCATCGACGGCAACTTCCTCTCCTTTATGGAATACGGCAACTACCCCAAGGAAGGCGAAGAGACCCTGACCTTTGCCCGCGTGGACGCTGATGTGTCCGGCCTGACCGAGGACTCCGAGGAGGGCAAGGAGCTGGATGCCGACAAGCTGCAGGAGCTGTTCCGCAAGGCCCTTGACAAGGCCGAGCTGCCCGTGAAGCTGGAAGCCCTGGCCAATGCGGACATGTCCGCCATGGTCACCGAGGACGAGCAGTCCCGCCGCTTCAAGGAGATGAGCCGCCTCTACGGCCAGAGCTTCAATATGCCCGACCAGTTCACTCTGGTGCTGAACCGCCGCAGCGAGACCATTCAGGCTCTTGCCGAGCGCGACCCCGAGGACGAGACCACCGCCCTCCTGTGCCAGCAGGTCTACGACCTGGCCCGCATGGCCGCCCAGCCCCTGGAGGCCGAGGAGATCACCGCCTTCCTGACCCGCAGCCAGAAGCTGCTGGGGATGCTGGTGAAGTAAATTCAAAGCAGCGCTTGAAAGGCATTCCTTCAAGCGCTGCTTTTCTTTCCTTATCAATCACCACTTGATGGACAAATGCAGCCTGATATCGTATCATCAAAGCACACCGGTGAACAACGAAAGGAGTCAACCCATGAGTTTTGATTTTGATATGCACCGCATCGGGCGAACCATCGCCCAGCTGCGCCGCGACCGCAACATGACCCAGATGCAGCTGGCCGATGAAATGAACGTGAGCTTCCAGGCTGTGAGCAACTGGGAGCGCGGCCAGTCCATGCCCGATATCTCCAAGCTGCCGGAGCTGGCCGAGCTGTTCGGCGTGACCATCGACCAACTGCTGGGGCGTTCTTCCCGCCTGGTGGAAAAGGCCGCGGAAGGCAAGCTGGAAGAGCTGCCTGCCCTCACCGTGGAGGAAGTGGCCGGAGCCGCACCCCTGCTGCCACCCCAGCAGATGGACACCCTGACCGATCAGCTGATGAAGCAGGAACATTTACCCGACATGACTGCGCTGCTTCCCTTTCTCCCCATGGAAATGGTAGATGAGCTGCTGCGCCAGCAGGCAGCCCAGGAGGGCAGCCTGGTCAGGTACGCCCCCTTTGCCAGCGAAGATGCGGTGGACGAGATCGCCCTGATCCGCAGCAAGGCGGGCAAGAGTTTTATGGAGCTGGCGCCCTTCATGAGCGAGGACGCCATCGACAGGCTTGTGCGGGAGCGCGAAGCCCGGGGCGAGAGCATCGTTCAGCTGGCGCCCTTCATGTATGAGGATACCATTGATGAAATCGCCCTGGCGCGGAACGCCGCAGACAAAGCCTTCACCGAGCTGCTGCCCTTCATCAGCAAAGATACCCTGAACCAGATCACCCTCGACTGTTTGCGCAGCGGAAAGAGCATCAACCAGCTGCTGCCCTTTGTGGATCAATCGACGATCCTCCAGCTTTATGAGGCTGCCACCAAGCAATAAGCAAAAAGAACCCCTCCGCAGGATTACACATCTTGCAGAGGGTTTTTTCATGCTAACAACGAACCAGAATAACAAACTTGCGCACAGAGCGCGAGCCAATGCCGCGCGATAGGCTCCCATGGCGATGTTCTACACGGCGCACGAAACTGGACGCCCCCGCGAGGCAGCTGGTGGGTAAAATTAGTTCGACCCGCTACCCCATAGCGGGAGCGGGGGTCCGGGGGCGCCGCCGCTGCATGATAATATCGGCGGCCCCGGTCGGCTTTTGGTTCTTTTCGCCGAGACGAAAAGAACAGCGTAACATGAATGCACAGTTGCAAAGGAAAGCATCGCAATGGTGCAAGCAGCAGAACCACTCCCTCAGTCAGCCGCAAGCGGCTGCCAGCTCCCTCGGGGAGGGAGCCTTTTGGTACCCTGTCCGCAACGTGGCGGGCGATCACAGATCGCCCCTACAGATGCACAGCCAAGTTGCGCATTGAGACAAGTGGCAGAACCACTCCCTCCGCCTTCGCCTAACGGCGAATCCACCTCCCTCGAGAGGGAGGCTTTTGACGCTGTCCGCAACGTGGCGGGCGATCACAGATCGCCCCTACAGATGCACCGCCAAGCTTCGCGTTGGAAGAAGCGGCAGAACCACTCCCTCCGTCAGGCTTACGCCTGACACCTCCCTCGAGAGGGAGGCTTTTGGCGCTGTCCGTAACGTGGCGGGCGCAGATGCCGCCCCATCACGTCCCCGTTGACCGATAGTGCCTCACACCCACATACCACACCCTGGTCATCAGCAGGAAGAACAGCGGCCCGGCCAGGGGCACCAGCCACACCAGCGCCACGGGAACGCTGAACAGGGGCTTGCCCAGCACATAGCTGATGGGCAGGTGCATGCTCAGCGCAAAGGGCGCGATCCAGGTAAACAGGATGCGCAGCGGCCGGGGGTACAGGTCGGAGGGGTACTGGCAGGTGGCGCGGCCGCCGTAGGTCAGCACGTTCACCATTTCAATGGAGCGCACGGAGAAGAAGCTCACCGTGGCCTCAATGAGGAACAGCCCCAGGATCAGGAAGAACCCGCCCACCGCCGCCACCAGCGTCAAGCCAAGCTTTTCCAGCGTCCAGGGAATGTTCAGCCGGATGCAGCTCAGGGCAATGGCGCCCCCGCCCACGATCATCCCGCCCAGGCGGCGGGGATCCAGCCGGTGTCCCATCACCTGCTGCATCAAGGGGCGCGGGCGCAGCAGCATGGTATCGAAATCGCCGCTGCCCACATAGTACGCAAAGGTGGAAACGCCCCGCCCCAGGCACTCGCACAGGGCAAAGGTGAGCTGCATCACGCCCCAGAAGAACATGATCTCCTCGGCACTCCATTGCCCGGCGGAGGTGAAGCGGGTCATCAGCACCACCACGGCCAGGAATTCGCCGCCCACCATCACGAACTGGGCAATGTTCTGCATCAGGAAGGACGCCCGGTACTGGGCAATGCTTTTCAGATTCATGCGCATGGCATGGTAAAGGTATCGCATCTCATCAACCTCCCTGCACGGTCACATTGCGCAGCTGCCGCGCCCACATCCAGCGCCCCAGCGCCATCAGCACGGCGATCCACACCAGCTGCACCACCACGCTGATCAGCCACTCCCCCATGGGCGGCGCATACAGGTACGCGCGGATGGGGGCGTCCAGCGCCTGGGCAAAGGGCTGGTAGCGCATCAGCGTTTGCAGGCTGTCGGGGAAAAGGGTCAGGGGCACCACATTGCCGGAGAAGGTCATCAAAAGCAGGCTCAGCATGGCGCTCAGGCCGCGGTTGTCCAGGGTCTTCATGGTGCAGGCCAGGCCGATGGCGTGGATCTGCGACACGCAGAACACACCCAGCAGCAGGCTCACCACAAACTGCACCAGCGCCAGGGGACTGGCAGGCAGCGCCATGCGCACCTCCTGTGGCACGAATATCTGCAGCAGCAGCATGGGCGCGGCGCGCATCAGCATGCCCACGATCTGCGCAGCCAAGTTGCGGCTGATCCAGTACAGGTGCTGATCCACCGGACGGCACAGCGTGTAGGCCAGGGAGCCGCTCATGATCTGCTGCTGCAACTCCCCATCGCTGACAAACAGCGCCCGGAAGAACATCTGCTGCAGCCACACATAGGTCACCGTGGCGCGAAGGCCAGCCGGATCGCTGCCCGCATAGAGCGCGGCGTACAGATAGGCGTACACCAGCCCGAAGAACAGCTGGGTCACCAGCCCGCCCAGGGCAGCACCGCGGTACTGGGTCTCCAGCAGGGCGCGGACGCGGAAGGCCGTGAGGTAGGGACGAAGCTTGTTTCTCATAGCTGCATCTCCTCATACATCCGGGCGATCAGGTGGTCGATGTTCTGCTCCTTCAGGGTCATTTCACGGATGGTGCCGCAGGCCAGCACATGGCTGAGCACCTCCCCTGTGGGAATTTCCGCCGGGGCGAAGGTCAGGGCGTGCGCCTCGCCGTCCCGCTCCTGGCGGATGGCCTCCGGCAGGCGGGAAAGATCGGCCTGGCCGTCAAAGGTGCAGCGCAGGGTATGCACCGTGTCGTAGCGGCGCAGCAGGGCGTCCAGCTGACCATCGTAGAGCAGCTTGCCCCTGCCCAGTACCATCACCCGCTGGCACAGCGCCAGCATATCCTCCATGTCGTGGGTGGTGAGCAGGATGGTGGTTCCCCGCTGGCGGTTCTCTTCCTTGAGGAAGGCGCGAAGCTTCAGCTTGCTCACCGCGTCCAGACCGATGGTGGGTTCATCCAGGAACAGCAGCCTCGGCTGGTGCAAAAGCGAACCGCACAGCTCTGCCCGCATCCGCTGCCCCAGGCTCAGCTGCCGCAGGGGCGTGTGCAGGAATTCCTCCAGGTCAAGGGCGTCCACCAGCTCGTCCAACCGGCGCTGCCAGGCAGCCTTGTCCAAGCTGTACACATCCCGCAGGAGCAGGAAGGAATCGTGGATGGGCACGTCCCACCACAGCTGGGTGCGCTGGCCGAACACCGCGCCCAGGTGGCGCACATGCTCCCGGCGCTCCAGCCACGGCACCCGGCCATCCACCCGGCAGGTGCCGCCGGTAGGAGTGAGGATGCCGGTAAGCAGCTTTACCGTTGTTGATTTGCCTGCGCCATTGGGGCCGATGAGACCCACCAGCTCGCCCTCATTCACGGAAAAGGACGCATCCTGCAGGGCGTTGATCACCTGGGTATCCCGCTTCCACAGCCGGGAGATGCCGCCGTCCTTGGGCTTGCAGCGGCGGATGTAGGTTTTGCTCAGGCCTTCTGCCTCCAAAAAACGCATCAAAATTTCCTCCTTTTTTTCTTTGGGCGGACATTATAGCGGCGGAAATTGCGTTTGTCAAGCAAAATGTGGTATAATGATGCCAGTTTTTTTGAAAGGCGGGAGGCCATGGACATTCGCTCTGCACCCCTGGAGAGTCTGACCGATGCGGTGTTCCGGCGGGTGCATCACCAGCTGTTCGGCGGGGTGGAAAAGTACTACATCCCCTTCGTCAGTCCCACCAGCCACCATTGCTTTTCGCCCCGGGAGCGCCGGGACATCGCCCCGGAAAACAATCAGGGCGTGCCGGTGGTGCCGCAGATCATGACCCGCTACCCGGAGCATTTCCTCTGGGCGGCGCAGGAAATGCAGGCGCGAGGCTACGATGAAGTGAACCTGAACATCGGCTGTCCCTCCGGCACGGTAACCGCCAAGGGCAAGGGCGCGGGGATGCTCCGGGAGCCGGAGGCGCTGCGTGCCTTCCTGGACGAGATCTTCGCCCACTCGCCCCTGCCGATATCCATCAAGACCCGCATCGGCTTTGCCGCCCCGGAGGAATGGGACGCCCTGCTGGACATTCTGCGCCAATACCCCATGAAGGAGCTGATCATCCACCCGCGCCTTCGCGTGCAGTTCTACAAGGGGGATGTGTACCCAGAGGTCTTCCGCCAGGCTGCAGAAGCAGGCCTGCCCCTGGTGTACAACGGCGACCTGTTCGACCTGCCCGCCTGCCAGGCGCTGCAAGCCCAATATCCCCAGATGCCCATGATGCTCGGCCGCGGCCTGCTGGCCAATCCCGCCCTGCCCCGGCAGCTCCAGGGCGGTGCGCCCCTCACCGTGGAGGAGATCGCCCGCTACCACGACGCCCTGGAGCAGGAGTACAGCCGCATCTTCCCCCGGGATCAGGTGCATTGCAAAATGCGCGGCCTGATGAAGCACGTGGCCTGCTGCTTTGAGCGCCCCGAAAAAATGATGAAGCTCATTGCCAAGACCAACCCCTACACCTACCACGCCGCCGTGGAGAAGCTATTGCAAGCACCCCTGCGGGAAGCGCCGGGATTTGTGCCTTGACATATATTGCCTGTTCCTGTATACTGAAACCAACAAAACGCAAAGGAGTTGGGAATTCTAAGGTAGCGATTTGCAGAACCCCTTACCCGGACAGCAAGAAGCGCAGCTTCTTCTGTTCAGGTGCGCTGCAAACGCCTTAGCCTTCCCACCTGTGATAGCAAAAATGTAAGGCAGCGTGCAGCGTGCCTTACATTTTTTGATTGGAGGAACGACCATGAACATCAACAGCTACAAGGCCTTTTTCACCAAGGAATACCTGATGGGACCCAATTCCCTCAAGCTGCTGCACGAGCTTATCACCAACGCCCCCGATGCCATTCCCGGCGGCTATGTGCTGGATCTGGGCTGCGGCACGGGCGTCACCTCCCTGTTCCTCGCAAAGGAGACCAGGGCGGAGAAGGTCTTCGCCACCGACCTGTGGGTGGACGCCACCAGCAACTGGCAGCGCGCCCAAAGCTGGGAGCAGCAGCACAAGCTAATCCCCATCCACGCCGACGCCCACACCCTGCCCTTTGCCAACGGCTTTTTCCAGAGCATCGTCAGCGTGGACGCCTACCACTACTTCGGCTGCGAAGAGGGTCTCTTTGCCAGTAAGATCCTCCCGCTGCTTGCTCCTGGCGGCAGCATCCTGCTGGCCATGCCCGGCATCCGGGACGAAGCCATGCAGTCTGCGCCCCTCATGCAGGAATGGGCTGGCGAGGAAGCCGCCCTGTTCCACAGCCCAGCCTGGTGGGTGCAGCACCTGACCAGCGAGGCCGAGGGCATTGCCATCAAGGCCTACGAATCCGCCCACTTCCAGGAGGTGTGGGAGGACTGGTTCGCCACCGGCCATGAATACGCCATGAACGACAAGGCCTTTATCGACCGGGGGCTGAGGGATATGCTGACCTTTGTGATGCTGGAAGTGCGCATGAGCCGATGAAACATGACCCCGCCAACTTGGCGGGGGCTTTGCCTTATTCATCGTTCACCAATGTCACAGGAATGCTCATGGTCTCGTAGCGGGTGAAGTCGTCCGCGTCGTGGGCCCGGAGCAGGTAGCTGTCGTGCAGCTCATCCCGCCCAAGGGTTCCCCATTGCACATACTGGTCTTCGCCCACCCGCCGCACGCCGTAGGTGCCTACCAGGCCATAGGGCAGCCTTTTCGCCGGAGAGGCTGCATCAACAAACTCAAACAGCACAGCGCTGCTGGTTCTGTGGGGCGTTAGCTGATACTCCGGCGCTGTAAACTCAATGAAATAGTAGATTTCCTGGGGCTTCACCTCCAGCAGCAGCCTGTTGATCTGCGCCCCGGCCTGGGGGTAATCCACCACCGCTTCGCTCTCATAGGTCGGCGTTTTCTTGGCTGCGGAGGTCACCTCCAGCGTATGCGCATACACTGCCCCGTCCTTCACCTCGCCAGGATATTTCGAGAGCGTCACCTCAAATTCCACCGTGCGCTTCGGCTGATCATCGCTGAACAGTTCCTGATGGTAGACGGTCAGCACGCCGGTTTCTGGATCGAGAACAGCATTTTCAAAAGCAGTCTGACCAGGAGCGAACGGCCACACACCTGCTGTTTTTCCTTCCACCGCGACCCGGTAGAGCTTCGTATCGGGAGAAACCATGTCCTCCACCTGACGGGTGTCAGCCAGGTCACCCGCCGCATCATCCAGGCCGATCACCTCCTGCCAGGCATCGTCGAACCTTGCCGTACTGCCCAGAAGCAGCATATTTGCCTCCTTCGGCACCATGTCCAGCGTCAGGCGCAGGGTTCGCCCATCGTAATAGCTCTCCCGCACCTGCACGGTGACCAGCTCATGGTCAAAGACTGCCACGTCCTTCTGCACATAGGTCTGGGCGTCACCTGGGATGTAGGCATTGAAGTGGTGCAGAAAGTCCAGCATGCCCGCCTGGCTGGACACAGCCAGCGCCACCGTGGCTGCCATCATCAATACCGCCACCAGCGCAAACCCTGTCGGCCACTTTCTCTTTGCCCCTTCCGTTTCCTCACGCATCCGGCAGCAAACCGCCTTGGAATCTTCTGCCGTCCATTGCACACGGGAAAGCTGGCGATCGAGGTTCTTCTTCATGGCATCATTCATCGTAATACCACCTTTCCAGTCGTTCCTTCAGCCTTCGTTTGCCGCGCTGCAGGTTGGACTTCACGGTATTGATACTGCAGCCCATTGTCCGTGCAATCTCCCCCACCTCCATGCCCTGCCAGTACCGCAATAGAATGGCCTCCCGCTGGTGCAGGGGCAGGGCGGCAATGGCCGCCGCCAGGGTGGGGTCAGGCCAGGCAGGGTCATAGGCCAGGGGCAGCTCTTCGGGCGTGATGCGGCGGTCAAACCTGCGGAACCAATGGGTGCGCAGCATATCCCGGCACACATTCAGGGCAATGTGCATCAGCCAGGTCTTTTCCCCGGCCTCCTGGCGGAAGCCGGCATAGCTCCGCCAAGCCTTGAGGAAGGTCTCCTGAGCTGCATCCTCTGCCAGGGGCAAGTCCTTCAGCAGCATCAGGCACAGGCGCTTCACATCGGTGCCATACTGCGCCATCCATTCCACCACCAGCGCCTCGCTGGCTCGGCCTGCGCTTGCGTCCGCCATGCATTCCACCCCCTTTCGCTTATATAGACGCATGAAACCCACCAAAAGGATGCAGAATTTGACAACTCTTTTGCCCTATGCTATGATAACAGCACACGAAGCAAGGGAGGCTGCATTATGTTCAAGAACATTGGCAAAAAGATCAAGGTGCTGTCCAAGGTGCTTTTCTGGGTGGGACTCGTGCTGGTAGCGCTCATGCTGCTGGTGCCGTTCCTGTCTGCGGAAACCGCCAACACCAGCCCCACGACGATCCTGCTGGCCATGATCCCCTCTTTGATCATCATTTTCATTGGCCTGTGGCTCAGCGCGCTGCTGATGTACGGCTTCGGCGAGCTGATCGAAAAGACCCAGCAGAACAACCAGTACCTGGCGCAGATCGCCGCCAACACCGCCAAGGAAAACTAAATCGCCCACGCAAAAGGCTCCCTCACGCGAGGGAGCCTTTGCTTTGTTATTCCCGGGCGGTGTCCATGGTCAGGAATTCATCCATCACATAGCCGTACACGCCATCGTGTTCGATCTCATACCAGCCGTCGGCATAGCTGAACACCGTGACCGTGGTGCCAGTGCGCCATTCCTCCACCTTGCGGCTCTTTTTGCTGGCGGTGTGCCGCACGTTGACGGTGGTGCCGCCCGTAGCCTTGCCATTGTAGGATAGCTTGGCGGTGCCAATGGCCTCCGGCAGCTCATCGAAGAACTGCAGGCAGCGGGTTTGCACATAGCCCACGTAGCCGTTGTCGTTGATCTTGGTGAACTGGCTGCCCTTTTCCAGCACCAGCACCAGATGCCCGGCCTTGCACTGCTTGATGAGCTTGCTGCTGTTGGAAGCCTTCTCCCTCAGGGAACACTTGCCGGTGTTGGGGGTGTAGATCACCGCCAGCTGGCCGCCCTCCGGCACGTCCATGGTGAGGGACATATCCAGTTTTTCGCCCTTGGTGGTGGTTTTCCGGGTGGACTGGCTGGTGGTGCTTGCAGACTTCTTCTGTGTGGTATTTGTCGATTTCTTCTGCGCGGTGCTTGCAGGCTGGCTCGCTTCCACAGAGGGCTGAACTTCGGCGGGCGAATCCTGCTGCTTGTCTGCGGACTTCCTGCCTGCGGTGGCCTGGGCGGCCTGTGCGGCGGGGGAATCCGGCAATTCAAAGGTCAAGTCGGAATAGTCCGTCGTTCCGCTTTGCAATAAGCTTTCGGCAACGGTGATCACTTTGTTGTTTTTCAGAATTTCATCGTGATTGGGGTCAAGCTCATGGACATTATCTGCAATTCCATTTGATCCACGAACCTGAGAGGAGCAACTTACCAAGTTACTTCTCTTTACCAACCCAGTGCTTTTCCTTCCATTTACCATGTAAGTAATAACACATAGTCCATCAGTACCGCTACCCTGAATCTTGACATACGTGTTTGCGGAGATCGTTTCTTTTATCTCGTCCTTTGCATCTGTCTTATAAACAGTAGTCGAGCCGGACGTTTTATTGTTGCACGACAAATTCCACTCCTCCTGCGTCTGCGCAAGGGCAATGACCGGCATCAGCATCAACGCCAGCAGGATACTCACGATGCAGAAAAGCTTTTTCATTTGCCACGCCTCCATCGAAATATTTTCGTAATCATTATAACATATTTAACATCAAAAATCACGTAATACTTGTAACAAATTTACTACATTTTCCCTGTCGGCACAAAAAAAGGAAGGCTCCCTCCCTTGAGGAAGCCTGCCCGTGTCAACATTCCAGCACATAGCTGCTGCCCTTGTCCGTCTTTTCGCAGGCGTGGAAGCCCAGGCTCTCGAAGCACCGGCGGGAGCCTTCGTTCCAGTCGTAGATCTCCTCCACGCGGAGGCACTCGTACCCCAGTTCCCGCCCACGCTGCACCAGCGCAGCGATCACCCGGCGGCCAATGCCCTTGCCGCGGTATGCCGCCTCGCCGATCACGATGGGCATATCCTCCTGCCAGAAGGTCACGTCCCCAATGGGGCGCCATGCGCCGTTCTCTTCCACCTCGATCCAGTACAGCTCGCCGTGGTCGTTCAGGTAGGTGTACATCCTGTTCAGCGTCTCCGCATCATAGGCGCGGCGCACGCCGTCTACCAGCCACACCAGCTCCTCGTCCTGATACCAGGCCAGGGCGAAATCATCCACGCCGTCGTATTTCCGCAGCCGCAGGCCATCATCCACCGGGAGCAGGCTGGGCTGCTCGATTCCTGCAATGGGCATCCTTGGTCACTCCTTTGGCAGCATGCTGGCTACCCGAATCGGTTTATCCACCCGGCTTTCCACAAAGCCCCGCAGCAGCGTGAAGGGCGCGTAGCGATCCGGCTCGTTCACCCAGGCGGAAGCGCCGGTCTCCAGGGCGTGGCGCATCCAGCGGGCTTGCGCCACCGAAACGGCGGTCTGCCCCTGGGTGTGGCAGTCGTGGCAGCACAGACCGCCCTCTGCCTGATCAAAATACACCTGCTCGGTCTCCGTCAGCCGCTTGCTGCAATGCACGCAATGGTTCAGCCGCGGCTTGGTACCCTGGCAGGCCGCATAGTGCAGCAGGAACCCCGCCAGCAGCGGCTTCCACTCCTGGTCGGAGAAGGTCAGCCGACTCAGCGTGTGCAAAAGCAGCATAAACAGCTCCTGATCCGGCTCACCCGGCTGCACGGCGGCTTCTGCCAGATTCAGCAGGTACGTGCCGCAGGCCAGCCGGTCGAAGTCAGCCCGCAGAGGGTAGAAGGTCTCGATCAGCGTGGCGGAGGTGACCGTCATCCGGCCGCCCCGCTCGTAGCACTCGTAATCCCCCAGGGCAAACAGCTCGCTGGCGTTGAGCAGCGCGGACTTTGGCCGCCTGCACCCCCGTGCCAGCGCCTCGATGCGCCCGCGGGTGGGACTGAACAGGGTCAGCATCCGGTCGTTGTCCCGGTAGTTGGCATAGCGCAGCACAATGGCCGTGTGTTCCGTCTGCCGCATGGGCGCACCTCCTTTTCTTCAGTATTGCATTCGCCCCGAAAGGTGCGGTTTCCTGCTTAGTCTATTTCGATCACGCCCGGGTACTGCGCCATGACTTCCTCAGCCGCATTCAGGAACGTGGTTGCCGTCTCCGGCGCAGGGGTGTAGGGCTGGCCGTCCACCAGGATCTCCACCTTCTTCACGCCGGGGAACTGGCTGGCGGTGAACAGCACCGCACGGATGGCCTGCTGGCCGCCATCATCCTGCTGGGTCACGTTGATGAACTCCTGGCTGAAGTCAATGGTAGCGGTGCCGTTTTTCACCTTCACCGACTTGATGCCGCAGCCCTCCGGCAGGGGGCGTTCCAGGCCGCTGTCGGTCTTGGGGCCTTTGGCCAGCTCCAGAATGGCGGTGGAGATATCCGCCGGTGAGAACACCGTGCGGGTCACAGGCACCAGCAGCCGTCCGCTGGCGGAGGGGAAGTACAGCTGCACCTGATCCGCATAGCCCGAGGCCATGGTGGTCACGCTCTCCAGGTTCACCACGTTTTCGGTAAACACGCCGCTCACATCCGTGCCGTGGGTCAGGCGGCTGCGCTTCTGCCCATCGAACAGGAAGCTGACCTCCTCCACCGTGTCAAAGCCGCACAGAGCCGCCGCCGCGCCATGCACCATCAGCAGTTCTTCCTCGGCCGAGGCGCAGTTCAGGGCTTCCTTGCTCATGTCCAGCCGCGCCTGACCACCCGAAATATCCAGGTCGAAGGTCACACCCTCGGGGATCACATTGGTCAAGCCCATGCGGGCGGCGGCCAGGTCGTTCTCACTGGACTTGACCATCAGCGCCAGGGTGGCCTTGGCCACGCCGTCCTGCTTAGGCACCTGCCGGGTCACCGGCACCAGATAGCCGTCCCCATCCTCATACCAGCACACGGTGGACTGCATCTCCACATCCGAGGCTCCGGCAGAGGTCTCCGTCACCGTCAGCGGCGGCTCCTCATACACCATCTCCACCTGCTTCTCCCCACCGCCCCGCAGCGCCAGCACCACCACCAGCGCCGCCGCGCACACAATCAGGATCCGTTCCAGATCCGCCCGCTTCACATTCAGCTTCACCTTTCCTGCCTCCTCGCATCTTGGTTGACACAACCTATGTGCGTGAACCCAGGAATATGCGCCAGAGGGGACTTTGTCCCCTCTGGACTCCCCTACCAGAGGCTCTGCCTCTGGACTCCGCTTAAGGGCTTTGCCCTTAAGAATCCCACGAAGGGTCTTCGACCCTTTCGAAACCCATGCGGGGAGGGCGGTGCAGGGCGGTCTCCGAGCAGGGGTCACGGCGCAAATACGGTTGCGCCGCGACGCGGGGGAAGTGACGTTCCACCTCATCCGGCCTTCGGCCACCTTCCCCTCAAGGGGAAGGCTTTTGCATGGCCATGCACCATGGCTTCCCCTTGAGGGGAAGCTGTCGCCGTAAGGCGACTGATGAGGTGGAAAGCCGCACAACGCGCCCTGTCACCTGGCTGTGCATTTGTAGGGGCGATCTGTGATCGCCCGCACACCGCATCTATCGCCCGGCAAGCTATAACCAAGCACCTCCCCAGGGTGGCGTCGGAGGGGCCGCAGCCCCTTCGACTCAATTCGTATCCGCCGGGTCTCCCGGCGGGGCGGGTCGTTTTTCGCTCTGCGAAAAACATTCCTTACAGGTCGGAACGGCCGTGGACGGCGCTTGCGCCGGACACAGTGACGACCTGCCAAAAACTCAAAAAAGTGGCTCCAAGAGCCACTTTTTTGAAAGCGCAGCGTATCAACCACGACGCGCCGCAAAGCACTCGCTGCAGTACACAGGACGGTCTTCACGGGGAAGGAAAGGAACCTGAGTGGGCTTCCCGCACTCGGCGCACACAGCGTCGTGCATCTCACGGGGAGCGCCAGCAGCGGGGCGGCTGGCCTTGCGGGCCTGACGGCAGGCACGGCAGCGGGTGGGCTCGTTCTGGAATCCCTTTTCGGCGTAGAATTCCTGCTCACCGGCGGTGAAAACGAACTCAGCACCACAGTCTTTGCATACCAGCGTCTTGTCTTCGTACATGGTTAGGTAACCCCCTGAATAGTAAAGATAGGCGAATTCTCCGGCTGACCTGGTTTTTGACCCCACACTCGCCGCCTGGAAGGTAGCTCTGCGCCATTTGCGCCCTCACGCACTTCTCTCGGAGTCGTTGCTCCGGGCGGACTTACTTCTAAACCGCACCATGCTCAGCGCCGCTTTGGGCGCCTTACGTGGACCGCTTTGCCTGCGACTGGCATCGGCTTGCAACCACAGACCCGAAGGAATTCAACCGCGCTCATTATAGACCTGTTTTCAAAAAATAGCAAGTAATTTTTTTAGCCGTCACTCAATTTTCAGTTTGAATCGTACGCTTGTTCACCATTTCATTGCACACCAGCATGGTGCCCGTCAGCCCCAGCATCCACAGGGGCAGGATGCCCATGCCCGTCACATTGGTAAGCAGACCCATCAGCGGCGGCATAAAGGTGGAGCCGGTGTAGGCAAAGGCCATTTGCAAGCCTGTGGCCGCCTGGGAGGCAGATGCGCCAAAGCGGTGGGGCGTTTCGTGAATGGTGCAGGGGTACACCGGGGCGCAGCCCAGGCCGATCACCGCCACACCCAGCAGGCAGCCCGCATAGCCCAGGGGCAGGAAGAGGATCGCTATGCCCGCCAGCATCAGCACGATGCCCGTGCGGATCAGCTGCTTGCTGGTGTAGCGCATGGCCAGGAAGCCATTCAGCCCGCGCCCCACCGTGATGCCCACAAAGAACAGGCTGGAGGCAAAGCTGGCCTGATCCTTGGTCACGCCCAGGAACTCCGCATAGCTGGCCGTCCACAGGATCATGGAGCTTTCCGCCGCGCAGTAGCAGAAGAAGGTGAACAGCACCGCCTTCATGCCGGGGAGCTTCAGCGCCTGACCATTGGTGAGGAATTTCTGCTCCGCTGCCTCGTGAGCGATGGGCGAGGCGTTCTCTGCCTTCCACAGCTTCTGGGTGGCAGCCATCACCGCCACCAGCAGGAATTGCAGGGCGATCACAATGCCATAGCCCATGCGCCAGCCCAGGCCGCCCGCAATGCACCCCGCCAGGATCATGGGGCCAATGGAGCAGCCCACACCCCAGCAGCAATGCAGCCAGGACATATGCTTGGCCTCGTAGTGCAGGGCAACGTAGTTATTCAGCGCTGCATCCACCGCACCTGCGCCCAGCCCCAGCGGGATCGCCGCCACAAACAGCAGCCAGGGGGCAGGCGCCAGCGCATAGCCGATCATGGCCACGGCGGTCAGCGCGGTGGACAGCAGCGTAACCCTGCCCGTACCAAAGCGGTTCACCACCCGGCTGGACATCAGGCTGGAGCAGATCGTTCCCGCAGAGCACACCATGCTCACCGCTCCCGCCATGGACAGGGGCGCGGCGATATCCACACGCATCATCGGCCAGGCAGCGCCCAGCAGGCTGTCCGGAAAGCCCAGGGCGATGAAGGCCAGGTAAATTACAGCAAGCAGTACCATATGCAAGCACCTCATTCGTAAAACTCGAATTATCCTATCACAATCCCCGGCGGTTGACAAGTAGAAAAACTTCTATCATAATGGAGAAAAGATGGAACAAAACCGCCTTCCCATTCGTCAAACTCTCAGGTGAACCCTGAAAGCGAGGTATGCCCATGGATGAACTCATCCTTCGCCGCGCCCAGAAGGGCGACACAGCCGCCTTTGAGCAGCTCATCACGCCCTATGAGCAGCTCATCTGGCGGGTGTGCTGGCACTATATCCACCACATGGA
Source organism: Clostridia bacterium (assembly GCA_017463245.1). GTDB lineage: Bacteria > Bacillota > Clostridia > Christensenellales > Aristaeellaceae > UBA11524. Next base: position 24,011 of record JAFTPN010000070.1, on the reverse strand, counting down.
GGACGCCCGGGACTGCGCCCAGGAGGCCATGGTGAAGGCCTGGCGCGCCCTGCCCCAGTATCGGCAGGACTGCGCGCTGGAGACCTGGCTGTATCGCATTGCTTCCTCCTGCTGCGTGGACTTTTTGCGCAGGCAGAAGCGCCGCGCTGCCGAATCCACCGACGCCCTGGCCGAAACCGGCTTCGACCCTGCCGATCCCGCTCCCCAGCCTGACGAGACCGCTGTCCGCCGGGACGAGAAGCGGCAGCTCTACCAGGCCATCGACCAGCTGCCGGAGGACATGCGCACCGCCCTGATCCTCAGCGCCGTGGAAGGCCGCAAATATGAGGAGATCGCCCAGATCACCGGGGTAGCCTCCGGCACGGTGAAGAGCCGCATCAACCGCGCCCGGCAGAAGCTGACAGAAATTTTGACAAACAGGGAACAATCTGCATCTCGCGCCGTCCAACACAATGAAAGGAGGAAAGCCTGATGAACAGCACCGAGAACTTTGACAAGCTTGATCAGGACCTCCGCAGCCTGCAGGAAGACGTGCCCCCCATGCCGGAGGACTTCCACGCCGGCTGGATGATGAAAGTGGAGGAAGAAGCTATGCAGAAGACCAACAAACGCAACTCCTGGACCCGCATCCTTTCCGTGGCGGCCGCGCTGGTGTTTGTGGTGGGCGGCACCCTGCTCACCCGCGACGACCTGGCGCCCAGCAAATCTACCCAGGAGGAATACGGCTACACCAGCTATGGCGCCACCAATGGCTACAGCCTGCGGGCTGCCGGTTCCGCCAGCGACACCGTTTACGACAGCGAGGCCAGCTACGATGGCGGCATGGTGATGATGGCCAAGTCCACCTCCGACATGGCCGTGGAAGAAGCCACCGAGGCAAAGAAGATCATCCGCACCGCCAGCCTGACCATCACCACCCAGCAGTTTGACGAGAGCCTGGCCTCCCTCAAGCAGCTGTGCGAGGAAAAGGGCGGCTGGATCTCCTACTGCTACGAGAACGCCTCCGGCATCCGCCGCACCGCCAACCTGACCCTGCGCATCCCCTCCGCCGAGCTGGACGCCTTCCTCACCGGCGCTGGCGATGCAGGCCGCATCACCCGCCGCAGCGAGTCCGCCGACGATGTGACCGAATCCTATTACGACACCCAGACCCGCCTGGAGACCCAGCAGGCGCTGATGGCACGCCTGCAAGCCCTGATGACCGACGCTGCCGACCTTTCTGACCTGCTGGCGCTGGAAAGTCAGATAGCCGATACTCAGTACCAGATCGATCGCCTGCAGGCCAGCCTGAACAGCACCGACCGCCAGGTGGACTATGCCACGGTGGACGTGTCCCTGCAGGAGGAGATCCCCGCCGACAGCCTGACCGATGTGGAGAAGTCCTTGGGCGAGCGCCTGATGGACGCCATCCAGACCGGCTGGGAGGCCTTCACCGAGTTCATGGGCGACATGGCGGTGTTCCTGGCCGCAGCGCTGCCCTTCATTGGGGTGGTGGCGGTGATGGTGATCGTGGTGAAGATCATCAGGAAGCGGAGGAAGTAAATCATGAATGTGGTGAATCACTACGATCTATTGATCGATGAGGACAACGATCCCTTCCACGATCCGCCCGAATTGCAAGAATACATGGATCAATGGGACGGCGCTGCATTCATTGACCAGATGCAGCTGGACTCTGGCAAAACCGTTTTGGAAATCGGTATAGGAACAGGAAGAATTGCCCGGAAGGTTGCGCCCTGCTGCTTTCAGCTCACCGGAATTGACATTTCCCCCAAGACCATTGAGCGTGCAGCCGCAAACCTATCGGATTTCTCCAATGTTTCATTGATTTGTGATGATTTCCTGCACCATTCTTTCTCTGAAACTTTCGATGTTGTCTATTCCTCATTGACCCTGATGCACTTTGAGGACAAGGCAGCATTCATCGGCAAAGCGGCCGCTCTGCTGCGACCCAACGGGCGCTTGTGCTTATCCATCGATAAGAATCAGGATGATTTCATAGACATGGGTTCCCGCAAGCTGAAGATCTACCCTGATACACCTGAAAACATACTGGGGCTCATCAGCAAAACATCGTTGGAGGCTGTTAACCTTCTCGAGACACCGTTTGCGAATATTATCATTTGCAGGAAACCATAAATATGCTGTGCTGTTCTTGCGGCGTTCCACCTCATCCGGCCTCACGGCCACCTTCCCCTCAAGGGGAAGGCAAAGAATATGCTCACCGCCAAAGGCTTCCCCTTGAGGGGAAGCTGTCGCCCTTGGGCGACTGATGAGGTGGAAGGCCACATTCCCCACCCACAAACTTAGCTACGCACAAAAAATGCTCCCCTTCGCAGTCACGCAAAGGGGAGCGTTTCTTATACCAACTCGTCAAAATATTCCCTTGCCTCCTGGGCGTCCCGGTCGATCTGGGCTTTCAGCTGCTCCACGCCGTCGAATTTCTTCTCCGGGCGCAGGAAGTCCAGGAACAGCAGCCGCACCTTCTGACCGTAGAGGGAAAGCTCCTCGTCCAGGGCGTAGGCTTCCACGGTCACGCTGCCCTCCGGCAGGGTGGGGTGGCGACCCACGTTCACCACGGCGGGGTAGATGAACTCCCCCGCCTGCATCCAGCAGGCATACACGCCAAAGGCCGGCAGCACCTTGCCCTGGGGGATGGCCACGTTGGCCGTGGGATAGCCCATGGTGCGGCCAATGTGCTTGCCGTCCATCACCCGGCCGCTGAGGCTGTAGCTGTGACCCAGGAGGCGGGTGGCCTCATGGATGCTGCCCTTTTCCAGCAGACCGCGGATGCGGGTGGAGCTGACGCTCTCGCCCCCCAGCACCACCTCCGGCACGATGGTCACCGCAAAGCCATGGTCTGCGCCGTAAGCCCGGAGGCTTTCGCCATTGCCCATGCCGCGATAGCCGAAGGTGAAGTTAAAGCCGCACACCACATGCCTGGGCTGATAATGCGCCACCAGCGCCGCCATGAAGTCCTCTGGTGACTGGGCAGCGGTTTCCATATTGAAGGGCAGGATGCACAGATTGTCCACACCAAAGTCCGCCATCAGCCGCGCCCGCTCGGTGAGAGTGGTCAGCAGGGGCGGCGCTTTTTCCGGCCGCAGCACCCGCATGGGATGGGGCTCAAAGGTGCAGACGTTCAGGGGCAGACCGTTTTCCTCAGCCAGCGCCAGTCCCGCCATCAGCAGCGCCTGATGGCCGCGATGCACGCCGTCGAACATCCCCAGCACCAGCACGCAGGGCTGCAACGCCCTGGGATCACGCAGAATGCGCATGCCGCGCCTCCTTTCAGCCTTCCGGGGCGATCAGCGCACGCCACACCAGCATATCGCCTTCCCGCGCCGCCATGCCCCAGAATTCGTTGTCCAAATACACTCTCGTGGCCTGGCCTTCCGCCAGCTCGTCACCGTCCACCCGTTTCAGGGGCAGCTTCACACCGTTTTCCACCTGCTTGCGCAGGCCAGGGCGCACATCCACCCGGGGCAGATGCTGCAGGGGCATGTCCAGCGCCAGCAGGCGCTCGCCAAGCTCGCCGGTCTCCTTCAGGGCAGTTGCTTCCTCCAGGGTCATGGCGGTGTCCAGCCGGAACACGCCGCTCTGGCTGCGCAGCAGGAACCGCATATGCGCCGGGCAGCCCACCAGCTCGCCCAGATCGTTGCAGATGGAGCGAATGTACGTCCCCCGCCCGCAGCGGATGGTCATCAGCACGCCATGGTCGGGCATTTCGCCGTGAAAGTCGATAGACGCCACGTGTACCTGGCGCAGGGGTACCTCCACGCTCTCGCCCCGGCGGGCGCGCTCGTACATGGCCACGCCGTCCTGCTTGATGGCGCTGTACATGCTGGGGCGCTGCCAGATATCGCCGATGAGCTGGCGGGAGGCCGCTTGCACCTGCGCATAGCTGGGGTAGTTCTCCCCGGAGGCGATGACCTTGCCGGTGGCGTCCTGGGTATCGGTAGCCACGCCAAAGGCGCACTCGGCCACGTATTCCTTTTCCTTGTCCACCAGATAATCGAAAAGCCGCGCAGCCTTGCCTATCATCACAGGCAGCACGCCGGCGGCTTCCGGGTCCAGCGTTCCGGCGTGGCCGACCCGCTTTTCCCCCGTCAGGCGGCGAACCTGCGCCACCACAGCGGCGGAGGTCATGCCCGGCGGCTTGAGGATATTCAGAAATCCATTCATCGATCCAACCTCATTGGATGGTTTTGTTCATGGCAGCGAGCACCGCTTCCACCGCCTCGTTCAGGGAGGTGTGCAGGGTGCAGCCAGAGGCTTGGGCGTGGCCGCCGCCGCCAAAGCTGCGGGCGATCTCGTCCACCCGGGCAGGCGCCACGGCACGCAGCGCCATTTTGATGCTGCCATCTTCATTTTCCCTCGCCAGCAGCGCCATATGCACGCCGGGGATGTCCAGGCCATAATTCACAATGGCGTCGGCGTGCTCCGGCAGAGCGCCGCAGTCCAGGAAGTCCTGATAGGTCAGCCGCATGGCGGTGATGCGCTCCTCCGCGTGGAAGGTGAGGCTGCTCAGCGCCCGTGCCAGCAGGCGCACATGGGGCTTCTGGCGCTGGCGGAACAGCACGCGGTTCATCTCGTCCAGGGGCAGGCCGCTGTCCATCAGCTGCGCCATCACCTGGAAAGCCTCGGCATTGGTGCTGTTGAAGGCGAAGTTGCCCGTGTCGGTGGAAATAGCCGCATACAGGCACATGGCAATGGCGCGGTCAACGCCCACACCCAGCACATCCAGCTGCTCCTTGATGAGCAGGCCGGTGGCAGGCGCATCGGCGTCCACGCTGTTCACCTGGGTGTAGCAGGGGTTGGTGCCGTGGTGGTCGATCTGCGCGGTGCGCTCTGCCTGCTGCAACAGCTGCTGGCAGTCGCCCATGCGACCCTGGTCGGACACGTCCACGCAGATCAGCAGGTCGTAGCGCTGCGCATCCGCATGGCGAAACTCCCCCACCCCAGGCAGCATGGCCAGCGTGGAGGGAATCTTGTCCTGGCAGTATACACTCACCTGCTTGCCCAGGCGCTCCAGACCCAGCTTCAGCGCCAGCACGCTGCCCACGGTGTCGCCATCGGGGTTCACGTGGCTGCACAGGGCGATGGTCTGGGCTGACTGGATCAGCCGGGCAACCTCATCAGGCCTCCGGATCAGTTCCATTGGCATTCATTCCTTCCGTCTTCTGCACATCAGCCAGTACCTTGGCAATGTGTACGCCATAGGCAATGTTCTCGTCCTTCACAAAGGACAATTCCGGGCTTTGGCGGATCACAATGCCCCGCGCCAGCTCGCGGCGGATGTAGCCCGCAGCGCTCTTGAGCGCCTTGAGCATGTCATCGCGCTTGTCATCCTCCAGCACAGAAACAAAGATCTTGGCAAACCGCAGGTCGCGGGTCACCTCAGCACGGGTGATGGAGAAAGTACCAGCAATGCGGGGATCGTTCAGCTCCTCGCGGATGATCCGATCCACCTCCCGGCGAACCTCCTCAGAAATACGGTCAATACGCTGAAAATTATTGTTCATACGTCTCCTGGTCAGGGCTCTGCCCTGACAACCCGCCAGAGGCTCTGCCTCTGGACTCCGCTCAAGGGATTTCATCCCTTGAGAATCCCTTTCGGCGAATGGCTTGTCCGATTTTGACGGGCAAGTTTCGCCTGTTACAGATACCCGCAACGCCCTGAAGCAGCTTGCCCCAGGGCGTTGGTGCGGGCGATCACAGATCGCCCCTACAATGGTGGAAAAAAGTAGCGTGTTGAGGCAAGTGGCAGAACCACTCCCTCCGTCAGCCGCAAGCGGCTGCCACCTCCCTCGAGAGGGAGGCTTTTGGCTACTTCTCCCGCGTCGCGGCGCGCCCATAGCGCGGCGTGACCCCTGCTTGTCCCCACCTTGAAACACCCTCCCCGCATGGGAGTCCAGAGGGCCGAACGGCCCTTTGGTCAGGGAGTCCAGAGGGGCTGAAAGCCCCTCTGGTGGGGTTGTAAGGGGCAAAGCCCCTTACCGCGGGATTTCTTCCATGATGAAGCACTCGACGATGTCGCCTTCCTTGATGTCGTTGTGACCTTCAAGGGACATACCGCACTCGAAGCCTTCCTTCATTTCCTTCACGTCTTCCTTGAGATGGCGCAGGCTGGAGAGCTTGCCCTCAAAGACGACCACGTTGTCGCGCAGGAGGCGCACCTGGGCGTTACGCTGCACCTTGCCGTCCTGCACATAGCAGCCGGCAATGATGCCCGCGCCGGTGATCTTGAACACGTTGCGGACTTCCGCATGACCCAGCAGCACTTCCTTGTACTCCGGCTCCAGCAGGCCCTTCATGGCCTTCTCCATGTCCTCGATGGCCTTGTAGATGATGGTGTACAGGCGCACATCCACCTTTTCCTTCTCGGCAGCCTCGCGGGCGGAAGCATCGGGGCGCACGTTGAAGCCAATGATGATGGCGTTGAAGGCGCTGGCCAGGTTCACGTCGTCCTTGGTCACGGCGCCAGCACCGGAGTGCAGCACACGCACCTTCACCTCGTCGGAGGTGAGCTTCAGCATGGCCTGCTTCACGGCCTCCACAGAACCCTGCACATCGGCCTTGATGATCAGGTTCAGGGTCACGGTCTTGCCTTCCTCCAGGCTGGAGAAGAGGTTCTCCATGCTCATCTTGGCGGCGGTGGCTTCGCGGGAGGCACGCAGCTTCTCGCGGCGCTCGTCGGCCACCTTGCGGGACAGGTGATCGTCACCCACGGCGATCATCTCATCGCCAGCAGAGGGAACCTCATCGAAGCCCATGATCTCCACGGGCATGGAGGGGCCAGCGGACTGCACCTTCTCGCCCCGGTCGTTGATCAGGGCGCGGACGCGGCCAGCAGCCAGACCGGCAACGATGTTGTCGCCCACGTGGAGGGTACCATTCTGGAGCAGCACGGTGGCCAGGGGGCCGCGAGCCTTGTCCAGCTTGGCCTCGACGATAACGCCCTTGGCCAAGCGGTTGGGATTGGCGCGCAGCTCCAGCATTTCGGCCTGCATGAGGATCATTTCCAGCAGCTCATCCACGCCGTCGCCGGTGAGGGCGGACACAGGCACGCAGATGGTGTCGCCGCCCCAGTCTTCGCACACAATGCCGTAGTTGGTCAGATCCTGCTTCACGCGATCGGGGTTGGCGGTGGGCTTATCCATCTTGTTGATGGCAACGATCACCGGCACCTCGGCAGCCTTGGCATGGTTGATGGATTCCACGGTCTGGGGCATCACGGAGTCGTCAGCGGCGACCACCAGCACGGCGATGTCCGTGGCCTGGGTGCCGCGGGCACGCATGGCGGTGAAGGCCTCGTGGCCGGGGGTATCCAGGAAGGTGATGGCCTGGCCATCCACATCCACGGTGTAAGCGCCGATGTGCTGGGTAATGCCGCCTGCCTCGCCAGCGGTGACGCGGCTGGAACGGATGTAGTCCAGCAGGCTGGTCTTGCCGTGGTCGACGTGACCCATGATGGTGACCACCGGGGGACGGGGCAGCAGGTTCTCTTCGGTATCGGTGAAGTCCTCGGCCACCAGGGCGTCCTCGGCAGTCTGCTCGGCCTTGCGCTCCAGGGTGATGTCGAAGTCGGAGCAGACCAGCTGGGCGGTATCGAAGTCGATCTCGCTGTTGATGGTGGCCATGTTGCCCAGCAGGAACAGCTTCTTGATGATCTCGCCGGAGGTCTTGCCGATCTTCTCGCACAGGTCGCGCACAACAATGGTATCGCCCGCCATGTAGGCAGTCTCGATCTTGATGGGCGCCATCATCTGCTGGGCAGAGGGCTTCTTCACGCGGGAGCGCTTGCCGCCGCGGATCACATCATCATCGTAGCCATTGAAATTGTTGCGGGCTTCCTGCTTGCGGTTGCGGGTCACACGCTCGGGATCGTGCTGGCGCACGTAGTTCTTCTTGTTGGGATCGTAGTTGGAGACGCGCTCCTTCTCCATGGGAGGAGCCAGCTCCGGCGCCTTGCTGCGGCTCATGCCGCCCTGGGGACGGCCGCCGCCCATGCCGGGACGGGGCGCTCCACCGGGAGCGGGACGCTGGCCGAAGCCACCCTGGCCGGGGGCACCGGCAGGACGGCCGAACTGACCCTGGGGACGAGCCGCGCCGCCCTGGGCAGGACGGGCGAACTGGCCCTGCTGACCCTGGGGGTTAGCGGGACGGCCATAGGGACCCTGAGGATTGGCAGGGCGGCCGTAAGGTCCCTGGGGATTGGCGGGACGGCCATAGGGACCCTGCGGGTTGGCAGGACGGCCGTAGGGACCCTGGGGATTGGCAGGACGGCCATAGGGGCCAGCCGGACGGGCACCCTGCTGACCCTGCTGCACGGGGCGAGCGGGCTGGGGCGCACGGATCACATTGGGCGCCAGACCCACAGGCTTCTGGGGCTGGGGCTGCTGGCCGGGACGGCTGATGATCTGGCCGATGGCAGGCTTCTTGGGCTCCGCAGCCTTGGCGGCAGCGGCCTTGGCCTTTTCCTCGGCAGCCTTGGCAGCGGCAGCTTCGGCAGCAGCCTTTTCCTGGGCGGCCTTGGCGGCAGCAGCTTCAGCGGCAGCCTTCTCGGCAGCGGCCTTGGCAGCAGCTTCCTTGGCAGCCTTTTCGGCAGCCTCAGCAGCGGCGATCTGAGCCTTGTCCTCATCGTCCAGCATGGTAAATGCCTTGGAGTGGGAGGCGATGGCCTTCTGCTGCTCCTCGCGGCGCAGCTGGGCAGCGGCCTCCTCCTTTTCACGCTGGAAGCGGTTTTCCAGCTTCTTCAGGGACTGAACCAGGCTGTCAGCTCCCTTGCGCACACGGGTGGCGTCGCCCAGCACCTTCTGGGCTTCAACAGCCAGCTCCTTCGTAGCACCTTTACTCTTCACATTCGTCATTCGACGCTTGCACCCCCGCAATTATTTGCCGATTGTATTGGGTCGGCTGCATCCAGCAGCCGGGTGATCTGCTGTGCCAGCCCGCCCTTGGGGATGGCCATGGCCATGCCCGGGCGTGAGGTTGCCTCCAGCAGCATTCCTTCAGGTATGATTCCCAGCGTTACGCCCGCGTGAGCGCAGGCATCGCGGTACTTCTTTTTTGTGGCGGGCGAGGCGCCGCTGTCCATCAGCAGCACACCGCAGTTACCGGATCGGATGGTTTTCAAGCATCCATCCTCACCAAACACCGCCTGCCTTGCCCGCACGCACAGCCCCATCAGGCCGCGAAGCTTCTGTTCATCCAAGAACATCTTCGCCTCCGTCTGCAGGGAGCGCGGCGATGGTCTCCTGGAGCTGCGTTGCGACCTCCTCGGTCAGCTGCACCTCCAGCTGGCGCTCCAGCTGCTTTTGCTTGATGGCTCGCTTCAGGCAATTCTCATTGCGGCACACATAGGCGCCGCGGCCGGGCTTTTTGCCCACCGGATCCAGCGAAACCTCGCCCTCCGGGGAGCGCACCACGCGGATCAATTCCCGCTTGGGCTTCATTTCCCGGCAGCCCACGCACATCCGCATGGGTATCTTTTTCGGTTTCATTGGCGAACCTCCCTGCTCCTTACAGCGTATCGTCGTCACCGGCGATATCCACCATGGGGAACTGGTCGAAGGCCTCGTCCTCCATCACCGGCAGGTCGATGTCCACATCCACCATGTCGGTCATTTCGGCAGCCTGGGACTGGGACTTGATGTCGATCTTCCAGCCGGTGAGCTTGGCGGCCAGGCGAGCGTTTTGGCCTTCCTTGCCGATGGCCAGGGACAGCTGATTGTCCGGCACGATGACACGGCAGGCCTTTTCGTTTTCAGCCACGAACACGCTCAGCACATGGGCGGGGTTCAGGGCGTTAGCCACAAACTCGGCAGGGTCGCTGGACCACTTGATGATGTCGATCTTCTCGCCCTTGAGCTCGTTCACCACGCGGTCAACGCGGCTGCCGCGCTGACCCACGCAGGCACCCACGGGATCGATCATCATGTCGGAGGAATGCACAGCCATCTTGGTGCGGCTGCCAGCCTCGCGGGCGATGGACTTGATGGTCACCACGCCGCCGGCGATTTCCGGCACTTCCATCTCGAACAGGCGCTTGACCAGGTTGGGATGGATGCGGCTCACGCGCACCTGGGGGCCACGGGGACCCACGGGGCCTGCGCGATGCACTTCCAGCACGTAGACCTTCACATGGTCGTCGTCGTGGAGGACTTCGCCGGGCATCATTTCGTTCTGCTCCAGCACACCCTCGGTGCGGCCCAGCTCCACATACACGGCCTTGGGCTCCACCCGCTGCACGATGGCGGTGAGGATCTCGCTTTCCTTTTCGATGTATTCATCATAGATCTTGCCGCGCTCGGCCTCGCGGATGCGCTGCATGATCACCTGCTTGGCGGTCTGGGCAGCCACGCGCAGGAAGCCATTGGGGGTCACATCCACCTCGGCAATGTCGCCCATCTGGTAGTTGGGGTTCAGCTTGCTGGCCTCCTCCAGGGTGATCTGGCTGCCGGGCTCTTCCACCTCTTCCACGATCAGCTTGCGGGCAAACACCTGGGCAGCGCCGGTCTCGCGGCTCACGGTCACGGCCAGGTTGGTGGGCACCACAGCGCCCTTGGGCAGATTCTTACGATAGGCGGCCTTCAGCGCCTCCTCGATGGTGGAGAAGAGCATTTCCTCGCTGATCTCTTTTTCCTTGGCAAGCGCCTTGATAGCCTCGATAATTTCGGATTTCATTGTTCGCTACGTCCTTCCAATGCATATTGTATGCGGGGCTTATTCGGACAAGTCCACGCTTTCGACACCTTCCATGTCCACCACGGGCTTCACCAGGGCGCAGGCCTTGCGGGCCAGGCGCTTCTCTCCCGCCGGGGTATCCAGCACGATCTCTTCCTTGGAGAAATCCGCCAGGTGACCGGTGATGAGCTTGGTGCCGTCCATGGCTTTGAACAGGTGAACCTCCACCTCCGTGCCGATGGCGCGCTCAAAGTCGCGATCCTTTTTCAGCGGACGATCGACGCCAGGGGAGGACACCTCCAGAAAGTCGTAGTCGTAGTCTTCCAGCTGGGGCTGGATGGCGCGATGGTACTTCTCGCAGTCGTCCAGGGAGATCCCCTCGGGCTTGTCGATGTAGATGCGCAGGTATTTGCCCGCGCCCTCCTTGTCCAGGCTCACATCCACCAGCTCAAATTCCAGCTGATCCGCCAGGCGCTGACACTTGGGCGTGACGTTGGCCGTCAGTTCTGCTTTCGGCATTTCGGTTGATTCACCTCGCAATTAACATTTTCTTCCAGAAAGGTAATAGAAAAGAGTGCCAACATCAGCCTTACAGGCACAGCACAGCAAGCTCTCCGGCGAAAAACCGAATTGCCTGCGGCCTTGCCGCTCGGCCATGTCCACTCTCTACGTCAAACCCTTCTTTCATTCATTGCGCGCTGTGCGCATATCGCGCCTGTAAACACAGGCAGAGCTAACCACACTCTGGCAGTATACCACAACAATTCAGGAAATACAAGCGATTTCCGGAGAAATTCGGAATTATGAATTCGGAATTCGGAATTAAATGTGTTCCCTTTGCCAGGACAATGGGGTGCCAGGCCACAAACTAAATTCCGCATTCCGCATTCCGCATTCCGCATTCCAGTTGCCCTCCGGGCAATTAGGTGCTACAATGCTCATGAGGTGAATGATATGGACTCCTGCACGCTTTGTCCCCGCCGCTGCGGTGCGCAGCGCACCGAAAGCACCGGCCACGGCTTTTGCCGCCTGCCGGAAACCATGCGCATTGCCCGCATCCAGCCCCATTTGTGGGAGGAGCCGCCCATCAGCGGCAGCCGCGGCACGGGAGCGGTGTTTTTCAGCGGATGCACCCTGCGCTGCGCCTATTGCCAGAACGCCGACATCAGCCACCGCAACCTGGGGCGTGACTTCACCCCTGCCCAGCTGGCCGAGAGCCTGCGCCGCCTGGTGGATGCCGGGATGCACTCCATCAGCTTCATCACCGCCACGCCCTATGTGGAGAAGATCCTGGAGGCCCTGGCCATCTACCGTCCCCCGGTGCCGCTGGTGTGGAACACCTCCGGCTACGAGACCGTGGACACCCTGCACAAGCTGGAAGGCGTCATCGACGTCTACCTCCCCGACCTGAAGCATTTCTCCCCTGCCATGGGCAAGCTCTGCGCCCAGGCCAGCGACTACTTCGAGGCCACCAGCGCCGCCATCACCGAGATGTGCCGCCAGACCGGCGCAGCCCGGTATGACGAGAACGGCCTTATGCAGCGGGGTGTGATCGTCCGGCACCTGATCCTCCCCGGCCTGACCAGCGAGAGCATTGCCCTGTTGAACTGGGTGAAGGAGAACCTGCCCGCAGGCACCCCCGTGAGCCTGATGCGCCAGTACGTCCCCTGCAACGATGTGAGCATCAAGGGGCTGGATCGCACCATCACCACCCGGGAGTACCACCGGGTGCGGGATCATATGCAGGCGTTGGAGCTGCCAGGCTTCCAGCAGGAGGCCGCCTCCGCCAGCACGGACTTTGTGCCGCTGTTCGGCCAGGACGAAAGCTATATCTGAATGCCGCACACAGCGGCATTTTTTGCATAGGTTGAGAGTGCAGGCAACGCCTGCGATCATCGAACAGGAAGGATGACCTGTCCTATGCGTAACGACTATATCGGCACCAGCATCGATGGCGATGCCCGTGCCGCCTGCCCCTGCCGCAACAGCAGCAGCAATACCAGCAACAGCCACCAGTCCTGCAACAGCTGCCAGGGTCGCGTGGCCAGCACCTGCAGCTGCAACAACTGCCAGGGACGCGTAACCAGCACCTGCAGCTGCCAGAGCTGCAATCACCACACCAACTGCAACAGGAGCAATGACCGCGATAACGACTGCTCCCGCCAGACCCGCACCAGCTGCGAATGCAACGACGACTGCCGCCAGTCCCGCAGCAACTGCGATAACGACTGCTCCCGTCAGTCCCGCACCAGCTGCGATAACGATTGCTCCAGCCGCCAGCGTTCCTGCAACGATGAGTGCTCCTGCAACGGCCGCCAGCGTTCCTGCGGCGATGACTGCTCCTGCAGCAGCCGCACCCCCGCCATGGTCTATGCCCAGCACCACGACCTGGACAATATGTACTGTGCCGAAATGGCGCTGAACCGCGGCACGCTGTTTGGCTGCCTCGACAAGCCCATGTGCGGCGAGCGCTGCACCGACAATGCCTGCACCACCCAATGCCAGGAGGACAAATTCAGCATCTGGGAGCTGCGGCTGTACCTGAACACCCACCCCTGCGATCAGCAGGCGCTGGCGCTGCTCCGCAAGCTCACCGAGCAGATGGACGACGACTGCGGCTGCACCTTCACCTCCGACTGCAACCGCTGGTCCTGGCTGGACGGCCCCTGGCCCTGGGAATATCAGCGCTGCTGCGGAAAGGAGGCATAAGCCATGTTTGTGTATGAAAAAGAACTGCAATATCCCGTTCGCATCCGCAAGCCCGACCAGCGCATGGCCTCGGTGATCATCAGCCAATACGGCGGCCCCGATGGCGAGCTGGGCGCCTCCCTGCGCTACCTGAGCCAGCGCTACGCCATGCCCTACAACGAGCTGAAGGGTCTGCTCACCGACGTGGGATGCGAAGAGCTTGGGCACCTCGAGATGGTGGGCAGCATGATCCACCAGCTCACCCGCGACCTGACCGACAGCCAGATCCAGGACAGCGCCTTCGCCCCCTATTTCACCGACCATGGCCTGGGCGTCTATCCCCAGTTTGCCAGCGGTCACCCCTACCACGCCGCTGCCATGGCCGTGAAGGCCGACCCCATCACCGACCTGCATGAGGATCTGGCAGCAGATGCTGCAACTGCACAAGAACAACAAGGGTCTGAAAGCCCATCGAAACACGAGCCTTGGGACAAGCCTTCTCACACATGATTCACAATCGAAAGAGCCGTCATACCGCCTTCTGATTGCCGCGGAAATATCGGAAGCCCCCTGAGTAGAAATGCCCATACACATGAAATGCCCTCCGCTGCTCGTGCGGAGGGCATTTCATGCTGTCAGGCATACGCGTCAATCAACAACGGTATACCCCGCTCTTTCGATCCTGGCCTTGATCACATCGTCTGCAACGTCTTCCGCATAGGACACCGTGACCTCGGCTTTCTTGAGGTTGACCTTCCCGGCCACGCCCTGGATGTCATTGACGACCTCCTCCACGCGGTTCTTGCAATGCTCACAATGCATCCCGTTCACCTTGAAGGTTTTCGTGTAGAGCACAGCAGACAGCTTCTTTTTCCGGGGCTTGTAGCTTCCACCGCCACCGCAGCAGCCGCCCTGACCCTTGAAATGCTTCACCGTGTTCACAATGCCGATCACGATGACCACCGCAAGGATGCCGATAATAATGATGTTTTCCATGTTATTCTCCCTTCCCTGCGCTTACGCCTGAATCGTCTTGACTCCAAAGATAAAGTATACAATATGAAACGCCCAAACGCAACCCAGCACGATGCAGCCCACCGTCACGCCCTTGAGACCCATCATCACAAAGCCCACAGACATCAGCAGCGTCACCGTGACCATGATGCGCACCTTGGTCTTTATGGTCATGCCGCGCCCGGCAACATAGTCCGCCAGGTTATCCTTGTACAGCTTGGTATTGATGAACCAGTTGTTCAGCTTCTCGCTGGAACGGGCAAAGCAGAACGCCGCCAGCATCAGGAAGGGAAAGGCGGGCAGCATGGGCACCACCGCGCCCACAGCGCCCAGGCCTACGCCGATGCAGCCCAGAATGATATACGGCATCTTCTTCATTGTTGCTTCTCCAATCGTTTCTTTTCACGCTTTGATTCGATCACATGGCGGATGGCCATCACCGGGTGGTGGAGGATCATCCTCGGCCCGGAAAACCGCATGACCTCGCGGATCTTCTCCCGCATATCGGCCTTGTAGCAATGTACCCGGCAGTTGGCGCAGAAGGTCTTTGTTTCCATGAAGGGGCACTTGTCCGAGCGCATTTCCGCATAGGCGTTCAGCTCGGCGCAGTCCTCGCAGATGCAGCCGCGTGTGCCGTGCTTTTTGTGGCAGTACAGGGCGATCATCTCGGAGACGATGCGCTTTTCCCGCTCGCGCTTGCTTTGAATATCCGCCATCAGCAGACCCTCCCATGCTCCACGGAGTACACCTTGTCAGCAATGCCCATGGTGGATTTGCGGTGAGACACCAGCACCACGGTCTTGTCCGCGCGTTCTTCCCGCAGGGAGCGCAGGATCACCGCCTCGTTGAGGCTGTCCAGGTTGCTGGTGGGTTCGTCCAGCAGGAGCAGCGGCGCGTCGTGCAGGAAAGCCCGCGCCAGGCCGATGCGCTGCCGCTCGCCGCCGGAGAGGCTGTCTCCCAGCTCCGCCACGGGGGTGTCATAGCCCTGGGGCAGGCGGGTGATGAACTCATGCACCGAGGCCTTGCGGCAGGCATTTTCGATCTCGGCTTGGGTGGCGTCGGGCTTGGCGATGCGCAGGTTTTCCTCAATGCTGGAATGGAACAGGTGGGTGTCCTGCGTGACAAAAGCCTCCATGCTGCGCAGGTCGGCGGTGTTGATGGCATCCACGCTGCGCCCGGACAGGGAAATCGACCCCTGCTGCACCCGCCAGAAGCGCATCATCAGCTTCAGCAGGGTGGATTTGCCGCTGCCGCTGCGGCCGTTGACGCCGATCACGCTGCCCTTGGGCACATCCACCGACACGCCGTCAAGGATGGTTTCGTCCCCGTAGGCGAAGGTCACGTTCTCCGCCTTTGCACCCGTAAAGGCGGTCGTAGGCTGGCCGGTCACGTCCTCCACCACGGGGGATTCGTCCAGAATGTCCAGCACACGGTTGCCGGCGGCAAAGGTGCTTTGCAGCGTGGAGCCCAGGTTCGCCAGCGCCACCACCGGGCCGAAGGAGCTCATCAACGCCAGCGTGGCGATGACTACGCCCTCAAAGCCGATGACGCCCTGCTGGCACAGCAACGCGGACAGGAGCAGCATCGTCAGGTCGAACAGCAGAATGATGCTGTTGGTGATGGCGATGTTGCGACCGCTCACGCGCTTCATGCGCTCCTCGTCAGCGGCAAGGTCAGCTGTGTGCTGCTGCATCTGGCTGAAGCGGCGCTCGCCCTGACCATACTGGATGGTCTCATTCAAACCGCGCAGGCTGCACAGCACGAAGCTGCTGAGTTCGCCGGACTTGCGGCGCAAGCGCGCGCCGTCCTCGCCGCTCATCTTGGAGATGAACAGCGGCACAGCAATGCCCACCACGGCATAGGCCGCAGCCGCCACCGCGCCCAGCAGCGGATGCACGCCGCCGATGAAGCCCACCATGATCACCGAGAACAGCGCGGCGATGGCGATGGGCGAAATGGTGTGGGCGTAAAAGACCTCCAGCAGCTCGATGTCGCTGGTGATAACGGAGATCAGGTCGCCCTTGTCCTTGCCCTCCAGCTTGGCAGGGCAGAGCCTGCGCAGCGCGCCGAAGACCTTGTCGCGGATCAGCGCCAGGAGCTTGAAGGCGATAAAGTGGTTGCAGGCCTGCTCGCCGTAGCGCAGCCCCGCCCGGGCGATGGAGAACACCGCCATGCAGGCAAAGGCCACGCCCATGCCGTGGCCGGGCTTCCCCAGCACATCCAGCAGCGCAAAGCCGCCGAAGATGGTGATGAACGCCGCGCACAGGTGGCCGATCAGCCCCATGGTGATGGCCAGCAGCATGAAGCCTGTCAGCGGCTTCACCAGCCCGATGAGCCGCGCCATGACCTTGAAATGGCTGCGCTTCATGCCATCACCTCCTTGCCGGTATACTTTTCCAGCGCCTGCTGGGCTTTCCAGAGGCGATCATACACACCGGCTTTGGGCAGCGTCAGGTGGGTGCCGGACTCCACCACGCAGCCGTCCTGCATGACATAAATGTTGTCCGCGCCGGTCACGCTGGCCAGGCGGTGGGAGATCAGGATGACGGTCTTGCTCTTGGCCAGCGCATGGATCTGCGCCATGATGTCGTTCTCGCTCTCCACGTCGATGTTGGAGGTAGCCTCGTCGAAGATGTACACCGGGCTGTCGTGCAGCAGCGCACGAGCCAGCGCCAGACGCTGCCGCTGGCCGCCGGAGAGGTTGCCCGCCTGTTCGGTGAGCTGCGTGTCGAGGCCGTTCTCGCTGCGGAGGAAATCCGCCAGGTTCACCTTCTCCAGCATGGCCCAGAGCTCCGCATCGGCGGCGGTGGGCTTGCCCATCAGCAGATTCTCCCGCACGCTGCCCTTGAACAGGTAGCTGGCGTGGCCGATGTAGGTCACCGTGCGCATAAGGGCGTCCTCGCTGACCTCGGCAAGGGGAACGCTTCCCAGCGTCACGCCGCCGGAATAGCCGCGGTTCTTGCCGGTGAGGATCGCCGCGATGGTGGACTTGCCGCAGCCGCTCTCGCCCACGATGGCAGTGAAGCTGCCCGCCGGGAAGGTCATGTCCACGCCGTGCAGCACCTCGCGGTCTGCCTCGTAGGAGAAGTGCAGATTCTTCACCGCAATGGCATGCCCCTTGGGCTGCTTTGTTCCGTTGGCTTCCTCCGGCAGATCCAGCAGGCGGAAGATCTTGTCGCTGGCGGCCATCCCGTTCATGGCGATGTGGAAGAAGCTGCCCAGCTGCCGCATGGGGATGAAGAAATCCGCCGACAGCAGGATGATCAGCAGCGCCCCGGCAAGCGTCACATGCCCGCCCGCGAACTGCGTCACGGCCATCACCATGCCCAGCGCCGCGCCGCCATAGGCGATCAGATCCATGATGGTGATGGAGTTGAGCTGCATGGTCAGCACCTTCATGGTGATGCGGCGGAAATGCTCGCTTTCCTCGTTCATGCGCTCGTGCTGGCGGCCGTCGGTCTGGTAGATTTTCAGGGTGGTCAGGCCTTGCAGATTTTCAAGGAAGGTATCGCCCAGCTGGGTGTACTGCCCCCAATATTTGCTCAGCAGTTTCTTTGCCCAGGTCTGCACGGCGGCGATGGCCACGGGGATCATCGGCACGCACACCAGCAGCACGATGGCCGCCGGGAAGCTGATGAAGCTCAGGATCACGAACAGCGTCAGCGGCGCCAGCATGGCATAGAAGAACTGGGGCAGATACGCACCGAAGTAGGTCTCCAGCTGGTCAATGCCCTCCACCGCCACCTGCACCACCTCGGAGGTGCGCACCTTCTCGGAGTAGGACGCTCCCAGCCGCAGCAGCTTGCGGTAGATCATCTTCCGCAGGGTGGCCTTGACGGTTTTCGAGGACAGGTAGCCCATCCGGCTGGCCGCCAGCGCGCACACAAAGCGCACCGCCAGGGCGATCAGGCCGATCACCACCGTCACGACGATGGCAGCGGTGGTTGCTGTGTTGTCAAACAGCCGCTGCAAAAGACTGGCGATGGCGCCCATCATGCACACATTGGCCATCAGCGACACCCATTGCACGATGACATTGCCAGCGATGTATTTCTTGCTTTCCGGAACTGCGCCGATGAGGCGCTTGTTGATCATCATGGCATTCATTCCTGTTAGCGATTTCTAATTAGTCGAGGTTAACTCGTCTTTTCAAAAAAGGCCGCAGCGATTGCTGCAGCCACTTCGTTAGACGCAACTAACGATAGAAATATAGCATAACAAATGGTATCTGTCAAGCGCAAACCATTATGGATACTGGCTTATTCCACCGCGCGGCACACTTCCTGCACCCACTTTTCCGGCTGGCAAACCAGCAGCTCTTCGTGCAGCAGATCATGCGTCACAATGTAGGGCTGGACAAAATGCTGCCTGTACCGTTCAAGGTACACCTCGCCCATTTTCTTCGCGTAGAAGCAATGCACCGTGGTTCCCTCGACGCTGATTTTCTCCCCCAGCGGCGTGACGAGATCGGAATAGAACTGGTTGCGGATGCTTTCCCGCTTCACAAAGGCCATGGAGCGATCCCGCAGACCCATCATGGCCAGCATCTTTTCCATGTAGGCCTTCTGCTCCGGCGGCTTGGCGTCCAGCCGCTTCTGCATCCAGCGGGGCAGCTGCCCCTTCTGCATCACGCCGTAGAGCACCTTGCCGATGAGCCACGCCTTGAACCGGGCGGACAAACCTTCCTCCTGATCCAGATCGCTGCTGCCAAGAATGGCGTGGTTGACATGGATGTTGCCCCGCTCCACCAGCATCCCTGCCAGCGAACCGCCCAGAGAGCAGCCGTACACCGCATGGATGCGTCCGCCGAAGCTCTGCTGCACAAAATCTTCGATCTTCTCCACCTGGTCGGTGACGGTGGTGAAGGTCGTGTCCTCCGTTTCGTCAAAGCCGTCATAGGAGGCGCAGACCACATGGAAGCGCCGGTTCAGCATGGGCAGCACATGGCCGAAGTTCTTCTGCCAATGGCAGCAGGTGCCGGGGAGCAGCAGCAGAACGGGCGCGTCCCACAGGCCGGATTCATGGAATTTCATATTTGCCCCTCCTCACTTCTTCGGGAACCACGGAATGCAGCGGTTCACCCGGGCGCAGTAATCCACATACTGCTGCCCGTACAGATCCCGCAGCCACTTTTCTTCGGTGGCGGATACCAGAAGGGTCATCAGCGCCCAGTAGAAGGGCGGCAGGATCAGCAGCCACAGGTTGCAGACCAGCAGCAGCACGCCCGCGCAGGCCAGCATGAACGCAGAATAGATGGGATTACGCACCCATGCATACACGCCGGTGGTGACCAGCGTATTGCTGACGATGTTCTGATCCAGCTTGGAATGGAAGTTTGCCAGCGCCCACATCACAATGCCGAGGATGATCAGCGCAATGCCAAAGGGCCAGAAAAGCCACTTGAGCTGCAGCACCCTTCCGCCGCTGAGCAGGGACTGACCACCTGCGATGGCGCCCAGCACCGTCAGCGTGATGATGATCGCACCATACACCGGCCCGCAGCCGAAAAACGACAGATGTTCTTTCTTCTTCATTCTCCTTCACCTCAGTACATTTAGTCCCAGCGTTTGTGCAGCTCGCTCCAACCCGGCATGGCGCTGCGCAGGGTATCCCACGCGGGCATGGCGAAGTCCGGCGCCTGCAGTCGCAGCGCATGGAAGGCCGCATCCAGCCCCTCCATCTCGGTCACCGCATGGCGGCAATGCTCGGAGGCCACCAGCTCGCCCACAACGGTTTTAGCCATCACAAATACCATGCCAGCCATCAGCATGCGTTTGAAGCCGGGACGGTAGTACGTTTCCTCCCCCTCAGGAAGAACAGGCGACCCGATCGCTGTCAGCAGCCCGCAGGCCTCATTCGCCGCATCCAGCAACAGCTTCCGCTGATGGCGGGTGACACGCCGCAGATCGCAGTCCGCAGCATAGCATAGGTAGCATACTGGCAGGATCAGCGTCAGGTGCGTGCGATACCACGCCTCCATATCCCGCGTCCATGTCAGACGGTAGGCTGTGCCTTGGAACATGGCCTCCACCTTCGCCATGACTTCCGCAGAGGGCAGGCTGTGCAGGCAGCCCAGCGACATGGAGCCATCCTTCATATGAACGCTGACGATGCGTCCGTCCTCCCTGCGTCCGGCAGTTCCCTGAAAGCCGAAGAGCACCGTGCGTGACGAGACCTCGCGCGCATGGATCGACTGTTCCATGTCAGCGGCAGACATGTTGTTGCCCACCAGCGTCACCAGATCGGTGTTCACCCGGGCAAGGTCGTCCAGCGCGCTCCACATCTGCTGATGCTGCATCACAGCGAACACCGCATCGTAGCAGCAATCGTCCACGCGGTCGATGATGCGCAGCTTGTCCACAGTATCTTTCCGCTGCAGCTGATGGCGAATGCGCAGTCCATTGCTGCACAGCTGCTCCTTCCATGCGCCGCGAGCCAGCAGCGTCACCTCGTTCCCGGCCCGATGCAGCACATGCGCCAGATAGCCGCCGATCACGCCAGCGCCGATGACAAGAATCTTCATAACCTGCATTCTCCTTCGAAATCAAATCAGAGCTGAACCTTAACTGCGCTGAGCGGCTTTCTTCTTGTCAAGGGACAGCTGATGGGTCGCCTTGACCTCCTCCATGAATCGGTCGGTATGCTCCCCCGCAAGGCCGCCATGCCCCACATCATGAAAGGCCTTGTAGGTGAAGGCATAGCCCGCGTCCTGCCACTTGCGGATATCTCTGGCCAGCTTCTTCTCCACGCTGCTGTTGACGCCATGCCAGATGTGCATATCGGTACGCTTGAAAACGCTGAAATCAATGGGCCTGTTGATCAGGCACAAGTCCTGGTTCTTCCAGCTGCGCCATGTGGCCTGCTGATAGAGCAGCCGCTCCGCCTCTTCGACGGTGCGCCCGGTGATCCGTGCCAGGAATCGCTTGCGCAGCGGCCCGGCCTTGCCCATCATGATGTAAAACAGCCCGGTGAAGAAGAAGCAGTAAACGTCTTTGCCCAGCTTGCTTTTGATGCGGGGATACTCCCGGGTACTCATGCCATCGGCAATGGCGGTGGTGATGGTCAACCGCTTGTCTGCCAATACCTCCAGCAGCACACGGCAGCCGTAGGAGAGCGCGTAAAGAATATCGATCTTCCCACCGTGATGGCGGATGATGTAATCCCCAAGGCGCTTTGCCTCATCCATCACGGAGGTAAACTCCGTTTCCGGCTCGGACGGATTGAAGCCGTCATAGGCGACCACGATCACATGAAGATCCTTGCTGAGCTGCTCGGCTACCGGCATCACACCTTTGTAGCATACGCCGCCGCCATGGAGCATCACCATCAGCTTCTCGTTTTGCTGACCAAACTCAAAGTATTTCATCGGACGCTCCTCCCTTGGCGAATGCTTTCCGATTGCAGCCAAGCAGCAGACCAAACCAAACGATCATGCTCTCGCTCATCAGCCCGTTGATGAAGCCGATGCGGAACGCACCCTCCGGCAGGATGACCTTGCCAACCGACAACACGGCGTAGATCGTCAGCGGATTGACCGCCGCCATCCAGCGGGGCAGCACGCTCCTGCCCTTTGCCAGCAGCCATGCCCAGTACAGGAAGGGCGGCAGCATCAGCGCCTCGCTGGCGATCACCACCCACGAAAGGTGGCTGAACAACGCCTCCGCTGCCGAGAGCGCCGCATGCGCATAGCCGTTGCCGTTCATCCAGGCAAACATGTACAGGATCATCACATAGAACAGATGCAGCGCCAGCCACGGGGTCAGGCTGAAGATGGTGAGGTAATGGTTGACGCGGCGGTGCTTCTCCGCCGTGATATATCCCTCAATCGCAAACAGCGCAATGCCGTAAAGGATGATCGCCGGGAAGGACAGCGCCATGGCCAGCGCATTGCGCCAAGGGGCGATCTGTGTCACGCCCTCGGTAAGCCAGTACAGGCTGCCGGAATGGGACGTGTCGCCGTAAATCATCAGCCAGTCGCCGCCGCCCATACACAGGCAGCCCAGCATACCGCAGATCAGGGCAAGGTTCATGCGCTTTGTCTGGTTCATGCGCCCGCCTCCCGTTCCCACTTGGAATCCTTTCTGCAAATATAGAAATTGCAGCAGTCCCCGCCGCTCGCAAGGGTCTTGGTGCGATGCAGCACGCCGCCCATCCAATCGATGGACATGGTGTCCAGCGCGCACATATGCTTCACCAGGTGCAGCAGCCCCTCCTGCTTTCCCAGCGCGCACAGCCCGCACTGGCGGTAGTTGATGCGGTACTCGTCTGCATCCCGGCCAAGGATGACCTCTACGTTCCAGTGGAAGGGGTTATCCCTGCACAGCGGATTTGTCCGCTCGGCAGTTTCCTTGCGGAACTGCTGGGCTTTCAGCGTGAAGGTGGTTTTCTTCTTCATTTTGAAGGCGGCGCGAACCAGCGGTGAGTCCATGCTGGTGCTGACCATATCGGCAAAGGTCGCCTCATCCATCGCGCCCTCCGCCGCCTCGTAGATGCTCAGCCACACCATGCCACCGGAGAGGCAGATGCGCAGCGGATTTTCCTTGAGTCCGCCGATATCCGGCGTCCGGGCCACCATTTCTCCGAAGATTACCTTGGCCTTCCGGCGGAAAGCCGGTGCATTCCATTGAGAATGCTTTTGCGCCAGATGCCGGAACGACGGCTTTGCCAGCGCGAACCACATCAGCTTTTCACAGAAGGTGTACTGCATTGCTCTCCCTCCTTATTTTCTGCCCACCAGCAGAGTGGAGCCAGCCAGATCCATCAGCACAGCCTCCCTGCGGGACATGAACATACCATTGGTGGTGTCGATCAGCTCCACACGCTCATAGCCTGCCGCTCTCAGCTGGGCAGCGAATGCCTCCATGTTGCCGTAGCGGCTTCTGCTCATGATGTCATGCAGCGCGAAAGTGCCGCCCTTTTTCAGCACCCGCAGCGTTTCCCGCAGGCAACCCTGCTTGTCTGCACCGGTGATGTTGTGGTAGACATAGTTGCTGGTTACCGCGTCAAAGCTTTCGTCCGGGAAGTCGAGGTGCAACGCGTTGCCTTGCTGGAAGCTGGTGTTGGTCACGCCCTCGGCGCGGGCGTTCTGCTCGCACAGGGGCTTGTTAAAGGAGGCGTATTCCTTGCCCCAGCGGTCAATGCCGATCATCCTTGCACGGGGATTCCGCTTGGCGCAGGCGATGGTCAGCGCGCCGCTGCCGCAGCCCACATCCAGGCCAACGCCGCCGTCGGGAATGCTGACATACGCCGCCGTTCCCTCCACAATGGCCTTGGCCAGCTGACGCTTGCCATTGTAGGAGAACGCCCGGTGCATCATGGTCAGCCAGATCGTTACCACCAGCAGAATCACCGCCGCCAGAACGGACACCACCAGCAGGATCGTGCGCAGCATCCCCTGTGGCAGCGCAAACAGGCTGATCAGCAGCAGCGCCAGCGCAGCCGCCAGACCCGCTGCAAAGCCGTAAAGCATTCCCTTGGGTACCCAGTTCTTGTAATCAGGCTTCATATCATTCGCTCCTTTTGCTCACAGGATCAGCGTCATGATCCCGGCCAGCGCAGCCGCCATGGCCGGGTAAACCACCAGCGTGATCACCCATTTGCGCAGATGCACCTTCGCGGGG
>JAFTPN010000004.1 GCA_017463245.1 Clostridia bacterium | reverse complement strand
TCCAGGATAGCTACGGCCCCACGCTGCTCTCCGTGCTGGAGTACATCGCCCACATCTGGGGCGTGACCATGGTGCGGGGGCAGATGTGGTTCAGCCTGGGCAGCGGCATGGTCTATACCTATGAGCAGGTCTGGGGCGAAAATACCTACCGCATCGAGTCCGACGGCACCGAGGCCATCGTGTACGTGAACGGCGAAGAGAAGCACCGCGTGAAGTGCGGCGTGCGCCTGGTGACGGACAAGGCCGGGCGGCTGATCAGCACCCGCGAGATCGAATAAGGCAGTCACAATCCGCTCAGACGCACACAAAAAGCCCGGCAGAGCATTCTGTCGGGCTTTTGCGTTAATCCTCCAGGTTCTCGATCAGCGTCAGGCTCTTGATGCGCCATTGGCCGTTTTCCTTGGCCAGCACGGCGCGATATTTCGCGCTCTGCCAGGAGGGTGGGTACACCGCATTGGCGCCGCGCTGCGCCACGGCTTCCTCGGCCTTGGAGCCTTTGATGCGGCCGTCGATGCTGGGGATGCTCTCGGTGATGTCCACGCGGGCGGTCTCGTCCCAGGGCCAGACCCAGGTAAAGTCCATGCTCAGCCGGTGGTCAATGCCGCGGATGTCGTAGTCCTTGTAGGGGGACTGCCCCTGCTTGGTCACGGTCAGCGCGGAGTCCCGCTCCAGAAAGCTTTGCTGGAAGTACTTGGTCAGCTCCTTCTCGTCCTCCTGCAGCATCACCACCTGGGCGCGGCGGGCCATGCCGTCCTTCAGCACAATGTAGATGTTGGTGGCGTTCATGGCATAGTAGAAGGCCACCACCATCATGCCCAGCACCAGGCACACCACCAGCAGGCGCGAGGCGAGATACCATACCGTTCGGCGCAGATGCTTCATGGCGCCCAGCTCCTTCCTCTGTGATGCTTATACAACGGTTCACCCGCCGGAATTTATCCCAGCTGCGCCAGTTCCTCGTTGACCTTTGCTTCCGTGGCCGCCATGGCCTGCAGGGTCTTGTCCAGCAGGGTGTCCAGCTCCCAGCCCAGCATTTCCGCGCCCTGACGGATCACATCGCGGGAGCAGCCTGCGGCAAACTTCTTGTCCTTGAACTTCTTTTTCAGGCTGGAAAGCTCCATGTCCGTGCAGGACTTGGAGGGGCGCATCTTAGCCGCCGCGCCGATGAGACCGGTCAGCTCATCGGCGGCAAACAGCACCTTCTCCATGATATGCTCCGGCGCCACATCAACGCACAGGCCATAGCCGTGGCTGCACACCGCATGGATGAACTCCTCCGTGGCGCCGGCTTCCTTCAGCAGCTCCACGCACTTCACGCAATGCTCCTCCGGCCAGCACTCAAAGTCGATATCGTGCATCAGCCCCACCAGGCTCCAGAAGTCCGCATCCTCGCCGTAGCCCTGATCCTGGGCATACCAGCGCATCACGTTTTCCACCGTCAGGGCGTGGAGCAGGTGAAAGCTCTCCTTGTTGTACTTCATCAGGGCTTCCAAACCCTGCTGGCGATTCATTCCGGCATTCATGGGCTGTACTTCCTTTCTCACAGCAGCTTGATGAGCATGGTCTTCTGTTCGTCCATTTCCACCACCACCAGGTTCTCCTTCTCCAGCTCCTTCATCACGTCGGAGAAGCGCTTGAAGCCGATGGTGCGCTCGTTGAAATCGGGGTAGGAGGTCACGATGTCCGCCTTGAGGATGGAGGGATTCACTCGCTCGAAGCCGCCCTCCTTGTAGGCCTTCAGCTGGGCGGCAAAGGCCTCGCGCCAGTTGTCCCGGGTCAGCTGGGGGATGCCCTCGCCGGACTCCACAGGGGTGTTCAGGCGCACCATCACGTTGAAGTTGTCGTTCTTCACGTGCAGGTTGCCGTACTTGCCCGCCAGCTTGAGCAGCAGCTTGTAGAAGGTGGCGCAGCCGTAGGCCTTTTCGTTGAAGTCAGGCCGCAGGCGCAGCAGCACGCCCTTCAGCTCGCTGGCGTACATCTCCTCGGTGTTGGTCTGCTCCTGCAAAACGGAGCAGAGCAGCTTGTTCAGCTCGTTTTCCTCCAGCAGCTCCTCCGCATTGGCGTTGCCCTTGCGCTTCTTGCCCTGGGTCACGCTGCGGCCGCCCACGCTTTCCAAAAACTGAAACTCGTTGCAGGCGTTGATGAAGATATTGCTGGCCACCTCGCTTCGGCTGATGCCCAGCACAAACTTGCCCATGGACTTGAGCTTACCCACCAGGGGCGTATAATCGCTGTCGCCGGACACGATGCAGAAGGAGTCGATCAGGTCGTTGGTGTAGGCCACGGACAGGGCGTCGATCACCAGCTGGATATCGGCATTGTTCTTCTGGGAAATGCCATAGCGCAGGGACGGCACCACCGTGAAGGTGTTGCTCAGCAGCACCTCTTTCAGATCGGAAAAGCGGTCGGTGTAGCCATAGACCTTGCCCAGCAGGATATCGCCGCGGATCTTGACCTTTTCCAGTATGCTGTTCAGGGTCGCCACCTTGGCGCCGCAGTTTTCCAGATCAACAAAAATCGCAAATTTACTCAATGGGAACCTCTTTCTATACGGTAAAATCAATACTGCAAAGGCATTCCACCTCCAGTATATGACGTAAGTATACCATTGATTCCTGCAAATTGCCACACTTTTCTGGACAAATGCCGCTATGCAGGGTAAAATAGGAGGTAAGAACACCAAAGCAGGAGGCGCTTATGCTGACTGATCCCAAGGTATCTGCGTGCATCGTGCTGTATCACGCGCCCAATGACGTGCTG
Organism: Clostridia bacterium; assembly: GCA_017463245.1. GTDB lineage: Bacteria > Bacillota > Clostridia > Christensenellales > Aristaeellaceae > UBA11524. The sequence goes on along the minus strand of JAFTPN010000004.1, from coordinate 29,298 downwards.
AACACCGTGCAATGTTTGCAGGATTCCGACCTGCCCATTGACCTGTATATCGTCGACAATTCCCCCGAGGACACCATGGCCGAGCGCATCCGCTGGCAATGCCCCGGCGCGCACATCCTGCCCCAGAGCAGCAACCTGGGCTTCGGCCGTGCCAACAATGTGGCGCTGCCCCTGCTGAAAAGCCGCTATCACCTGATGGTGAACCCGGATGTCACCTTCCCGCCTGACTTGATCTCCCGCATGGTCGCCTACATGGACGCCCACCCGGAGATCGCCATCCTCACGCCCCGCGTGTTCAACGCCGACGGCACCGAGCAGTTCCTTCCCAAGATGCAGCCCACCATCAAATACCTGCTGGGCGGCAGGCTGGAAAAGCTGGGCGGATGCTTCCGCCGCTGGCGGCGGGAGTTCACCCTGGCGGATCAGGATGTGGCCACGCCTATCTCCGTGGGCTTTGCCACGGGCTGCTTCCTGATGATCCGCACCAGCGTGTTCCGCCAGCTCAAGGGCTTTGATCCCCGGTTCTTCCTCTACCAGGAGGATTCCGACCTGAGCCGCCGTGCCATGGCCATTGGCCCCATTGTGTACCACCCGGAGATGTGCATCACCCACGCCTGGGCGCGGGAGAACACCCGCACCTTCAAGGGGAATATGCGCCAGATCGTGTCCATTTTCAAATTCTTTATGAAATGGGGCTGGAAATGGTGAAGACCATCCAAGTGCTGATGGCCTGCTACAACGGGGAGCGGTTCCTCCCCCAGCAGCTGGCCTCCCTGCGAAATCAGGACGACCCCAGCTTCTCCGTATTGATGCAGGACGACGGCTCCACCGACGGCACCCCTGCCCTGCTGCAAGCAGCCTGCGCTGACAGTCGCTTTTGCTTGGCGGCTGACAACGGCCGTCACTACGGTGCCATTGGTAATTTCCTCAGCCTGATGCAGCAGTCTACCGCCGACTACGCTGCCCTGTGCGATCAGGACGATGTGTGGGCTGCCGACCGCCTCTCCCGCTGCCGCGCCGCCATGGAGCAGGCCGAGGCTCGCTATGGCGCTGACACACCCCTGCTGGTGCACTCCGATGCCCGGCTGGTGGATGCGGATGGCCACACCCTGCAGGAGAGCTTCTTTGCCCACCAGGGCTGGGACAAAACGGCGGTCACCCTTCCCCGGCTGCTGGTGCAGAACAACGTCACCGGCTGCACCCTGCTGATGAACGCCGCCCTGCGCCGCCTGGTGGTGCAGCACGGCGACCCCGGCCAAATGCACATGCACGACTGGTTCATTGCGCTGACGGCAGCGGCCTTCGGGCAGATCATCTTTGTGGATGCCCCGCTGGTGAACTACCGCCAGCACGGCGTGAACGTGATGGGCGCCAGCCAGCAGACGCAGATGCAGCGCGGTGCGAAGGCGCTGTCGCAATGGGAGAAGGGCAAGGCGCGCATCGCCCTGACCTACACCCACACCCGCGCCTTCCGCGATGCCTATGGCGAGGCGCTGCCCCAGAAGGCAGGGTGCATCATTGACGCATATCTGGCCACCGAAAAGATGCCCAAGCTGCGCCGGGTGCTGGCCGTGCAGAAGCTGGGCTGCACCATGCAGAGCCGGGTGACACGGCTGGGGCAGATGATATTTGGGTAAACGAAACCCTCCGCATGAGATTTGCGTCATACGGAGGGTTTTTATTTGCCAAGAAGGTGAGAAATGCAGCTTTCCACCTCATCCGGCCTTCGGCCACCTTCCCCTCAAGGGGAAGGCTTATTCCGCGGCCATGCGTCATGGCTTCCCCTTGAGGGGAAGCTGTCGCCGAAAGGCGACTGATGAGGTGGAAAGCTGCATACAGAGCCATGTCAGCCAAGCAGCAATTCATATATTTTGTGTTTCTTCACGCCATCGAAGTAATACAGCCAGTTTTCCGGCGGCATCACTTCTTCGATCAATTTTGCTCCCAGCTTCTCGATCGTCTTATAGGAAGCCGCATTGTCATAATCACAGGTCAAATATATCTTCTCCATCTGATGGTGCTTTGCAACTTCCAACACGAGTTGACAAGCTGACAAAGCATAATGATGTCCCCGATAGGCTTCATCAACCTCATAACCAATATTTCCATCATAATATGAATGAATGTTATGTCCAAGTCGAAGGCTGATTTTTCCTACTGCAACCTGTTCTGACTTCAAAACGATATTCCACCAATAAAACGGCAAGCTTTCTTGCTTTCCTTCATAGGTATCAATCAAATGGAGTTCGATTTCATCTCCTATGATATAAAAAAACTTCTCGTCAAACATCGGAAACATCCTTCATCAAATCATACATCATGATCCCCGCCGCGATGGCCGCGTTCAGGGATTCCGCGCCGCCGCGCATGGGCAGCTTCACCCGGTGGGTGGCGGTGGCCTTCACCTCGTCGGAGATGCCGTTGCCCTCGTTGCCGATGATCAGGCAGAACTTCTCCCCCACGGGGCTGCGCTGGTAGAAGGGCTCCCCGTCCAGCTGGGAGGAAATGATGCTGTAGCCCTCCGCCCGCAATTCGGTGAGGCAGCCCGGCAGGTCGCTCGTCACCACCATGGGCATGCGGAAAATGCTGCCCATGGTCGCCCGCAGGGTTTTGGGGCTGAACACATCCGCGCATTGCTCGGAGAGGATGATCCCCTCCAGCCCGGCGGCGTCCGCCGTGCGGATGATGGTGCCCACATTGCCCGGATCCTGCACGCCATCCAGCGCCACCACCCGGCGGCCGATCTGTGCGCTGCGCTGCACCTGCACCACGGCGGCAATGCCCTGGGGCGTTTTGGTGTCGCACACGGCGGCCAGCACGTTTTCCGGCAGGGCGTAGGCGGAAATTCCCTCCGGCAGGGTGAATTCTCCCAGGCGGGCTTCATCCACCAGCACGGCCTCCACCTGGAAGCCGGAGGTCAGCGCCTCTTCCACCATCTTGCGGCCTTCTGCCATAAAGCAGCCCGTCTCCCGGCGGCCTTTGCGATCCTTCAGGGATTTCCACAGCTGCACCCTGGGGTTTTTCAAACTGGTTATGCGTTCCATACGCTTTCTCCTTGCATCAGTTGGTTCCGCGGAAGCCCTTGCCGATGATCTCGCCCGTGTTCATGATCAGCAAAAACGCGCTGGGATCCACCTGCTTCACATATTTGCGGAGCATAATGGCCTCGCGGCGGTTCATCACGGTGAGCAGCACGGTGCGCCCCTGATGGGTGTAGGCGCCCTCGCCCTTCATTTCGGTGGCGCCGCGGTGCAGCTCGTTGGTGATGTACTTCTCAATGGGCTTGGGGTTGGCGGTGATGATGTGGAAATACTTGTGCACATTGATGTTCTCCAGCACCATGTCCACCAGCACGCTCTTGATCAACAGACCCAGCACCGAGAACAGACCGGTCTCCATGCCGAAGGCCACGCAGGCCATCAGGGTGATGACGCAGTCGGAAAGCATCAGCGCCTTGCCGATGTCCAGGCTGGTGAACTTGCGCAGCACCATGGCCACAATGTCCGTGCCGCCGGAGGATGCGTCCATGTTGAACAATATGGCCGAGCCCACCGCCGGCAGCCCCACCGCGAAGATCAGCTCCACCAGGGGCTGGCTGGTCATGGGCTGGGCAAGGGGGCACATCCGCTCCATCACCCAGATGAAGCCGCTCATCAGCAGGCTGCAATAGCAGGTACGCACGCCAAAGCTGCGGCCAAACACCGCAAAGCCCACGATCAGCAGCGCCACGTTGATCACCATCACGAAGTCGCCGGGGGTGATGGCGGGGAAATAATGACCCAGTATCACCGAAATGCCGCTGACGCCGCCGGTGGAGAAATTGTTGGGGAACTTGAAGAAATACACGCCCGCCGCCAGCAGCAGCGTACCCAGCGTCATCAGCAGCCATTCCTTCAGCTGCTTTTGTACTTCCTGCTTCATGGTTGATGCCGACCTTTCTTATTCGGTTTGGGCGATCTGCCGCAATTCGCCCAGGCAGGCCGCCAGGGCAGCCTCGGGCTCAGTACCGGAGGCAAAGTGCCGCGCCGCTGCGCTGCGGATGGCACGCTCCCCCTCGGCGGTGATCATGCCATAGCCGTCAAACACATGGCTGTAGAGCAGTTCGCAGGCCTGGGGGAACACGCCGCGGAAGGCCGACAGGAACCGCATGATGAGCAGCTCCGGCGGCATATGCAAGGGGGAGCTGGCGCGCAGGCTTTGAGGCGCTGCGGGGGCGGTGGTATGCACCTCCGTCAGGCGGGCAAGCCCCAGCACCACCTCCGCCTTGGGCACGGCGCTTTGCAGGATGCGCAGGCTGCGCACCGGGTGGTCGCCGCTCATTTCCAGCCGCACGAACTGTGCCAGAGCGGACTTGATATGCTCCGGCATGGCGCTCATCAGCTGGCTGCCACGGCCTGCCAGCACATAGGTCATTTCAGCCGGGAGATAGTCGTTCAAAAGGGGATCCCGCCGCACCTGCTCCTGCGCCAGACCGCTGATGGAGAGCATGGCCGCAAAGGCCTGCAGCACCAGCGCCTGGGTCACCGTGGTGCGCCCCTGGTTGAAACGGATGTCCATGTGGCGACTCAGCGCCGCGCCATGCTCCCGCAGGCATTGATCCAAGAGGAACCGGCACTTCTCCACCGCCTTGCGCCCATGAGCAGCGCGCAATTGCTGCGCCAGCAGAAGGATGCTGCGGCGGGCGTTTTCGTCCTGCAGGTCGGCAAAGTCGCTCTCCAGCACGCTGGGGGATTGCAGCAGCCCATCCAGCAGCATGGACTGCACGCCCAGGGGCAGGCTGCACCGCACCGCAGGGCGGTTCATGCCCCGCAGCCACAGCGCCAGCGAGGCATCGCTGCTGCCCACATCCAGCACCACAAAGCCGCCGCGGATGCCGCCCTCGCCCCGCAGGTAAGCGCCCAGCGCCATGCTTTCGTCCGCATGGGCAATGGTTCGCTCTCCCAGGGGCAGACCGCATTCCTCGGCCACCACCGGCGCCAGGGAGGTGATCTCCTGCCACAGTTCCCTCCGGCCTTCCGCCGCCAAGCTTTCAGGCAGGGCGATGCGCCAGGCAATGGAGGGTGCGCCCTTCAATACCGCCGCCAGCGAGGCCGTCAGCATGGCCTGGTGCAGCATCAGCCGCCGCGCCTTGCGGGAGGCTTCGTCCACGCTCCACTTCCAGGCGCTGTGCATGGCCTTGGCATCCCGCCCGGCCAGCGCCTCGCAGTTTTCCGGCATCAGGATATGCCCGTCCACCAGGGGCAGCGGGTCGTCCTTTAGGTTGAACAGCTCCACCGCCGCAGGCAGGATGGGGCCAATGGGCGCAGCAGGCAGGAATTCCTCAGCCAAAGAGGCCGCCTTGCCGCCCCGCAGCAGGGTGCGCACCAGCCCGGGCACCCGCACCATGTCCTCCCCCACGCCCTGGCGCAGCGCCAGGGTGATGCCCGCCGCGCCCACGTCCATCAGGGCAAGGGCAGGCTCGGTCTGCGCCGAGCGGCAGGGCGGCAGGATGTTGGGCAATGCGCCCAGGCTGCTGCCCCCCTCGTGCAGGGCGATCATCTCCGGGAAGGTCTCGGTTTTCAAAACAGAGAACAGGCGATCCTCCGTGGTGCGCCATGCGCCCTTTTGCAGCGCCGACGCCCGCAGCGTACCGCCGTGGATGTACACATAATACGCCCGCCAGCTTTCCTCCGGCAGGGGGAGGCAGGGCCACACCGCCACGGTGGGCGCTTCCTCCGGATTCAGGCAGCGGATGTCCTCCGGGGCGTAGGTGCGCTCCAGCACCACGGTTTCCTTGCCCCGCAGGGCAAAGGAGGCGCACACGCCGCCCTCCGCCATGCGGAAGGAGAAGCTCTCCATCACCAGCCTGTCGCCCACGCAGGCGGCCAACGCCATGGAAAGGGGCGGGATCACCGCGCTGGCAGGCTCCGTATCGGTGCCCTGCAGCACGCACAGGCGGCTCAGCACCGCATCGCCCAGGGCATTCCAGGCGGCACCGGGCAGCAGGCACAGCTTGTCTGCAAAGGGCGCCGCCATGCCCTCGTCCATGTCCGCGCCCAGCGCCTCCTGCCACAAGAGCTTCGCCACCCCATCGGCAGACCAAGGCCATTGCAGGTGCAGGGTCTCCATGGGCAGCGGCACCCCGGCCTGATGGGCGATCTCCTGCGCCAGCATCCGCACAGCGGGCAGCAGCGCCCGGTCGTCCCGGTGCTGCTCCAGCCAGGCGTTCACGTTAGCGGCCAGCTGCTGCCGCCAGCGGGGAGAATACCGCTCCAGCATCTGAATATCCCGCGCCACGGCCTCCGGCACGCCTTCCTGCGCAATATCCTCGCAGAAGGCCGCGCTGTGGCTGCGGGCAAAGGGCTGACCGTGATAGGTATATACGTACTGGGGTGCATCAGCCTCGGTGCGCTCTTCCAGCGCCAGCGCCTGCAACAGCGGATTGCCCGCCACCACATAGGTGCAGCGTTCCTCCACAATGCCCGGCACCTGGCCAAGGATGGCCTTCATCCGCAGCGCCAGGCTGGCCAGCCCGGCACCGTCCTGATGCGCCACCGCCTGGGCGGTTTTCAGCCCGGCCTGCGTCAGCGCAGACAGAAAGCGCTGCACCATGGCGTCGCCCTGCTGGTTCAGCGCGCTGAGCCGCCGCAGAAGGATCGCCCTGTCGCGCTCATTCAGTTCTTCCGTAGGATCGTGGAATGCGCCGTCGTACCAGAAGACCCGCTGGGGCAATTCCAGCGCGGGCAGCTGTGCGGCGGGGATCACCCCCACCTGTGCGGACAGAATGCCCAGCACCTGCTGTTCCCACAAAATCAGCCGCACCGGCTCCGCCAGCACCGCCGCTGCGAAGCCGGAGGATGCGGGCTGGATGGTCTTCACCCGCACATGGGGCAGTCCCCAGGCGTCGGCCAGCAGGCACAGCGCCAATAGGCCCCGCCAGCTTTCCTCGTCCAGCTGGGTTTTGCGGGGCGCAGCAAGGCTTTTCAGCGCAGAGATGGGTGCGGACACAATGCCCACGCCGCCGGAAAGCTCAATGTCCTTCTCGTCGGGGAGAAAGGTCATTCCCTCGGCCATCACCGCACCTCCTTTGCCACCGTCAGCATCACATCACGCAGCAGCGCCGCCACCGGGGATGCGTATTCTTCCTTGGTCTTCATCCGGCCTGAAAGCTCGTTCAGGCTGCTTTCGCTGCCCTTCACCGGCAGCAGCAGGCCAGTCCAGGCGTCCTCCGCCTCAGCCCAGAGGCGCTTGGCGTTCTTGTCCTCCTGGGCGGGCAGCGCCGCCAGCTTTTCCAGGGCGGCGGGATCGAAGAGATTGTTCTCCGGCATGGTATCATCCATGGCGATCTCCGGCGGATTGCGCCGCACACCGGCCTTCTTGGCCTTTTCCCGCTCCAGGCGGGCAATGAGCATGCAGGCGTCCACCTGCGCCACATAGCGCTCCATGCGCTGGAGCTTGGTGCGGGCGGTCTCGATGCGGTACTGCTCCTCGCTGGTGGCGATGCGCGCCGCCTCCTCAATGCGCCGTGCCGCCTCGGCAGCCTGGGCATGCAGCTCCTCGGAGCGCGCCTTCAGCTCCCGCTGGATCCCCTTCATCATCAATAGCTGCGTCGCGCCGCCGATGCGCTGGTTCAGCGGCAATTGTGCTTCTGCCAGCGCCTGCTTGCGCGCCTCGATCTGCTGGAAGACCTTCTGCATCTTCTCGGCTTCGTTGTCCTCCAGGTCGTGGCGGTGGACGGTCTTCTCCTGCATGAGGCCGTTGCTCTCCGCCTCCCGGAGCATCATTTCCAGCTGTCCGGCGGTCTCGATGTACTGCCGGTAGTTGTCCTCTGCGGCCTGTCTGGCCTGCTCCATGGCGCTGGTGGAGCGCAGCAGCGGCGGCATATTCCGCAGCATTTCGCCCATCCATGCGGTGTAGCCGCAAAGCAGCGCCATCACGTCGTCCAGTTCAGCCAGCATGGCCTGGCGCTGGGGTTCCTCCAGCTTTTGCGCCTGGCGGAAATACCCCGCGTACCAGCCGATCATCTTATCTCTCAGCCACTTGGGGGAAAGCAGCCCCCGGCGGATCACCGGCCCGAAGGTCAGGCGGAAGGCGGCAGCAGCCTTCATCAGGCTGCCGAAGCACACGCGATAGGCGCCGGGGAAGCTTTCCCACCCCAGCTTGCCGGAGGCCACCCGGTAGGTCATCAGCCCCGTGGCGGGGGTTTCTGCACGGAAGTAGCTGTCCCCGCAGCAGGCTGCCAGCCAGGCCACCAGGTTGGCCGCATCCGGCGACGCGGAGGCGCAGTCGCTCTCGCTGCTGCCCAGCACATACACGGTCTCCCCATGGGCAAGGCCGTTCAGCGCAGCTTCCGCCCGCTGGTGGGCATGGCTGTCCTGCCCCGCATAGGGCATGAGCAGCACCGATGCCATCTGCCTGGGCGCCAGCCAGCGGGCAAAGGCATCCATGCCCGCCGCGCCCCAGCCGTCGGAAAGGCTGCCGGATAGCACAATGCGCGCATCCTCCGGCAAATCGGCCAGGGGCACATCCGTTTTCATCAGCGCGGCAAACAGCGCCCGCGCTGCGCCATCGCAGCCAGAAAGGTCGGCATCCAGCGGCTGCTCCGCCTCCTTCGCGGAGAACAGAGCCTGCCGCAGCAGCGCATCGTCGCCCTCGGCAGCCCAGGCGTTCAGGCTGGACTGGGGCAGCTTTTCCGGCCAGGTGCGCAGCTGCAAGGAGGCGGTGAAGCCCAGCCGCTCGCCGGGCAGCGGCTCCATGCGGGCACGGAGGCGCTCGTACTGCTCAAACAAGCGGGAGGTGCGCTCCACCGCCGGAGCCGCCGCGCCATTGCACACCAGCAGCACATCCGTTTCGCCCGACCATGCGCCCGCGCAGGCAGCATAAACCACGGCCTGCGCCACATCGCAGCCCGCAGCGCCAAACAGCACCATCACGCGCTTCATCCTTGCACCTCCGCTGTGAAAAAGGCGCGGAAAACAGTTCTCCGCGCCATGTATGATTCTTTAGTCCGCGTAGCCCTTGGGGTTGGCGCTCTGCCAGCGCCAGGAATCCCGGCACATATCCTCCAGCGACTTCTCGGCCTTCCAGCCCAGGAGCTTCTCCGCCTTGGCCGGGTCGGCATAGCAGGCGTCGATGTCGCCGGGGCGGCGGGGGGCGATCACATAGGGAACGGGCACGTCGTTCACGCTGGTAAAGGCATTCACAATGTCCAGCACGGAGTAGCCCACGCCAGTGCCCAGGTTGATGATCTCGCAGCCGTTGGTCTTGGCGGCATAATCGCAGGCCGCCACGTGACCCTTGGCCAGGTCCACCACATGGATGTAATCCCGCACGCCGGTGCCGTCAGGGGTGTTGTAGTCGTTGCCGAACACGCTCAGCTGCTTCAATTGACCCGCAGCCACCTTGGTGATATAGGGCATGAGGTTGTTGGGAATGCCGCTGGGATCCTCGCCAATGCGGCCGGACTCGTGAGCGCCGATGGGGTTGAAGTAGCGCAGCAGCACCACGCTCCATTCGGGATCGGCATTCACCACGCCCTCAAGGATCTTCTCGATCATGTACTTCGTCCAGCCATAGGGGTTGGTGCAGCCCTTGCAGAACATATCCTCCCGCAGGGGAACCTCGTCCGGCACGCCATACACCGTGGCAGAGGAGGAGAACACCAGCCGCTTGCAGTCATGGGCAGCCATGGTCTCGCACAGGGTGAGGGTGGAATCCAGGTTGTTGCGGTAGTACCGCAGGGGGATGGACACGCTCTCGCCCACCGCCTTCAGGCCGGCGAAATGGATCACGGCATCAAACTTGTTTTCGTCAAAGATGCGGTTCATGGCGTCCTTGTCGCACACGTCCGCCTCGTAGGCCTTGATGGACTTGCCCACGATCTCCTCCACCCGCTTGAGCGCCACCGGATGGCTGTTGACATAGTTATCCACCACCACCACGTCATGCCCCGCCTGGATCAGCTCCACGCAGGTATGGGTGGCAATAAAGCCCGCGCCGCCAGTCAGCAGAATATTCATAGGAAACAACCTCCCTTATTGGCATACATATCCTTATACATTTTACGGGAAAACGGATGAATTGACAATAGTTAATTCGGAATTATGAATTCGGAATGCGGAATTTAGTTTGTGTTCTGGCCTATTAGTGCAACACTTTCAATTCCGAATTACGAATTCCGCATTCCGCATTCAAAAAGGCGGCACCCTCGTGCCGCCTTTTTCATTACAGTTTTTCCGGATAAGCCCCACAGTCGTGCAGCTTCTTCAGCTCGCCCGCCACATAGTCCTTGTCCTCCCGGTAGGTCACGCCGAACCACACCGCCTTGGTGGAAAGCACCTCCACCTTCAGACCCTGCTGGTTCATCAGCTTGTCTACCAGCGTGGGCAGGGCGTATTCCTTCTTCATGGGATCGCCGTTCTCTGCTTTCAGGAAGGCCTCCAGGTCAGCCTCCGCCGCCTGGAAGTACCAGGGGGTGAAGCCCCAGAAGTTCATGCTCACCAGCGCATCGGGATCCAGGATGCGGCCGTTGGGGTCGGTCTCCAGGTCGCGGATGGTGCCATCGGCAAAGGGCATGATCTTGTAGGTCTCGGTGACCTTCACCAGGTTGCCCTGGGCGTCGGTCTCGCAAACGCCGCGGGTCACATGGCCGTTTTCAGAAACGGTGTTGCGCAGGTAGTAAGCCACCATGGAGGCAGCCTTGCCTTCCATGCGGCGCAGGCAGCCCGCCATGGCCTGGAAGGCGTCCTTGCCGTAATAGTCGTCGGCATTGATCACCGCAAAGGGCTCGCTGATGATATCCTTGGCCGCCAGCACAGCGTGAACCGTGCCATAGGGCTTGGTGCGCTCTGCCGGAGGCACAAAGCCGCCGGGCAGGGAGTCATACTCCTGGTAGGCGTAATGCACCTCCACCTTCTGAGCGATCTTGTTGCCGATCAGCTCCCGGAAGGTCTCGTCCATGCTGCGCTTGATCACAAAGACCACCTTGTTGAAGCCCGCCTCGATGGCATCGTGGATGGAATACTCCATCAGGATCTCGCCGCTGGGGCCAATGCGGTCGATCTGCTTGTTGCCGCCGTAGCGGGAACCCAGACCCGCGGCCATGATGAGAAGCGTGGTTTTCATCGGGATAGCCTCCTTTTTTACGCGCCCAGAGGCGGCTTCTTTGTGTCGTCCTGGATGTTCTTGGTGTCAAAGCCCTCGGTGCTGTCCCGCTTGAAGAACACCGTCACCGTGCGGAAAAGCAGCTTGATGTCCATCCAGATGGAGAAGCTTTCGATGTACATCAGGTCAAGCATGAGCTTGTCCTCGGGGGTGGTGTTGTAGCGGCCTTCGATCTGCGCATAGCCGGTGAGGCCAGCCTTCATCTTTTCACGGTAGGCAAAGGCAGGCAGCTCCAGCTTGTATTTCTCCACGTTTTCCAGCATTTCCGGGCGGGGACCCACCAGGGTCATGTCCCCCAGGAGGATGTTCCAGAACTGGGGCAATTCGTCCAGGCGGAAGCGGCGCAGCACCTGACCCACCTTGGTAATGCGGTCGTCCTCGCGGCTGGCAGACACCTGGGGATGGTCAGGCTCTTCCTCCACCCGCATGGTGCGGAATTTGTTGATCACAAACTCATTGCCCGCCACCGTCATGCGCTTTTGCCGGAACAGCACCGGCCCGCCATCCTCCAGCTTGATGCAGATGGCGATCACCGCCAGCACGGGGGAGAGCACCAGCAGCACCACCGCCGAAACAAAAATGTCCATCAGGCGCTTGATGATGCGCTGGCTCAGGGTCATTTTGCCGTAGGCCATTTCCAGGAAGGGGGTATCGTCCACCACGATCTGGGTGGCGTTGGACAGCATGATGTCCTGCAGCTGCGCCTTGCAGATCACATCCCGGTGCTGCTCATAGCAGATGCGCAGGATGTCCAGCTTGGCCTGGGTGGGCAGGGAGCCCAGGAACACCAATTCCGTTTGCTGAATGGCGCTGAGCACCCGGGGATCGTTCCACATCATCACCCGCTGCACCTTCCATTGCAGCTTGTATACGCCGATCTTGCGGCACAGCGGCACCTTTTCCTCCAGGTTGCCCAGGATCACCAGGCTGCGCTTGGGGGGATTGATGGTGAAATAGAAGTTGTTGCCCAGCCGCACCCAGAAGATGATCAGCACCACCTGCAGCAGCATGCACAGCAGCAGCCATGCAAAATCCGAGCCGAACAGCAGCAGGCGGTGGTTCATTTCCTCGTTCACGTTCATGATCTGCAGCTGCACATAGGTCACCAGATCGGTGGCCAGGGTGGCCAGGCTCATGGAGGAAATAATGGGCTTGCTCTTCTTTTTGCCCACGGCGTATCCGCCATAAACGGCGTGCATGGCCAGCATCATGGCGGCGTAGGTCAGCAGCATGGTGGCCAGGGTGCGGCTCAGGTGGCGGATCTGCCAGTTGTTGATGGCCATGAAGCCAAAGAACAGCGCCGCCAGCACCCCGTAGATAAACAGACGGAGCAGCCCTGTCATAATGGCTGTTTTGTGGCGTTTCCACGCCTTGTGCAGCTTGTTCATGCCAGCGATCGCACCGTCCTTTCCATACATATTTCCTCATAACATGATACCACTCGCATGGTTGAGTGTCAAGTTTGGGGGCTGGCAATCACTTCCAGCATTGACAAGCCTGCGCCCTTTGTGCTACAATAGCACCACTTTGATGTTGAAGGAGCTGACCCTGCTGATGCGCATCTGATTTTCTGCCACGATCCCAAAGCATGAAGGGGACAGGTGCGTCCGTTTGCGGAGGCACATGGGCAGAAAATTTGGCTGCATCGCAAGGCGTAGCTCTATTTTTGTGCGTTTTTTCCCTTTCAGCCGGTGACCCATCTTTGGAGGTGCTGCGCCCATGCAGCTGAATGTACGAGACCTTTCCTTTACCTACGAGGGCAGCTATACCCCCGTATTCGACCATGTTTCCTTCCACGTGGATACCTCCTGGCATCTGGGGCTCATCGCCCGCAACGGCCGGGGCAAAACCACCCTGCTCAAGCTGATGCAAGGCCTGCACGCCTATTCCGGTCACATCGACCTGCCCCTGACCCCGGTGTACTTCCCCTTCACGGTGGATGACCCGCAGCAGCTGACCCTTTTCGTGATGCAAGCCGCCGCCCCTCAGGCCGAGGACTGGCAGCTCATCCGGGAGTGCAGCCTGCTGCAGCTCACCGAGGATGCCCTCTACCGCCCCTTTGCCACCCTGAGCCGTGGCGAGCAGACCAAGGCCTTGCTGGCGGCGCTGTTTTCACGGGAGGATGTATATCCCCTCATCGACGAACCCACCAATCACCTGGACGCCCATGGCCGCGAGCTGGTGGCCGACTACCTGCGCCGCAAGGACGGCTTTCTGCTGGTGAGCCACGACCGTGCCTTCCTCAACCGCTGCATCGACCATGTGCTGAGCCTGAACAAATCAGACATCTGGGTGATGCAGGGCAATTACGACACCTGGGAGGAGCGCCTGACCCAGCAGAATGAATACGAGCAGGCGCGGAACGAAGGCTTGAAAAAAGACATACGGCGCTTGGAGGAAGCAGCCCGGCGCACATCAGAATGGAGTGACCGTGTTGAAGCCACCAAAATCGGTTTTGGCCCTTGTGACCGCGGAGCCATCGGCCACAAGGCCGCCAAAATGATGGCGCGCTCTATGGCAACACGTGCCCGCCAGGAGCGCGCCATTGAGGAAAAGAGCAGCCTGCTGCACAACGTGGAAAAGGTGGGCGAGCTGAAACTCACCAACCTGCTCCACCCCAAATCCGTGCTGATCGACGTGCAGGACGGCCGGGTGCGCTACGGCGAACGCACCGTGGCGGAGGGCATCACCTTCCAGCTGCGCCAGGGGGACAGGGTGGCGCTCACCGGGCGCAACGGCGCGGGCAAGAGCAGCATCCTCAAGGCGCTGTGCGGCCAGGGCGGCGCACTTGATGGCAAGGTGACCATCGCCAGCAACCTGGTCATCTCCTATGTGCCCCAGGAAACGGACTTCCTCCGGGGCGATATGCGCAGCTTCATCCAGCAAAGCGGCGTGGACGAGACCCTGTTCAAGGCCATTCTGCGCAACATGGACTTTGGCCGGGAGCTGTTCGATCAGCCCATCCACGCCATGAGCCAGGGACAAAAGAAAAAGCTCCTGCTGGCCAGGAGCCTGTGCATCCCCGCCCACCTCTATGTGTGGGACGAGCCGCTGAACTACATCGACGTGTACAGCCGCAAGCAGGTGGTAGCCCCCATTGAGCAAAGCCAGCCCACGCTGTTGCTGGTGGAGCACGATGCGGTGTTTCTGGACAATGTGTGTACAAGGGATGCGATTGAATTAGGATAACAACCCCTCAGTCAGCCGCAAGCGTCTGACAGCTCCCCGACAAAGGGGAGCCTTTTTTTGCCTCCCCTTCGTAGGGGAGGTGGCTCGCCGCAAGGCGAGTCGGAGGGGTTAGCGCAGTATTTCCCCCGGCACCTCATCCGCCATGCGCTGATAGCCCAGCTTGCTGGGGTGCAGGTGGTCGCCGGAATCATACTCCGGCAGGAACCAGTCGATCCGCTCCGGATCCCGCAGTGCCAGGTCAAAGTCGATGCAGCCGTCAATGAGATCCGTCTGCCGGATGAAATCATTGTAGGCGTGGCGCATCACCTGGCGGAAGGGGGCGTCCGTGCGCCAGCCGCCCATGGGCAAAAGCGTGCCCACATACACCTTCAAGCCCATGTCCCTGGCCTGGGCGATGTAGGTTTTCAGCCCGTCGATAAGCTGCTCCACCGTGGGCAGGTCGCTCATGGGACGGAAGATGTTCACGTCCTCCCCCACCGGGTGGATGATGTCGTTGATGCCCTGCTGGATGATCACCGTGTCCGCGCCGTCGGTGGGCACCTCGTGCTGGAAGCGGCGGCTGCCCATGAGGCCATAGGATTCATAGGTCAGGCAATGGTACTCCCGCAGGATGCGGCTGCCGCTGGTGGCGCGGCGGATGATGGCCGTGCGGCTATGACCCTCCCGGGCGCAGCGCAGCGTCAGGTCGTCCGGCCAGTTCTGGGCGGTGATGGAATCGCCATAGCAGACGATGGTGCGGTTTTCCTCCCCCGTCAGCACGGACACATTGCTCAGGAAGTAGAACAGGTGGGTCTTGCGGGAGGTCATGATGCTGATGCTGGCGTTCTCCGTCTCGTCACCATTGGCATACAGGCCTTCCGACAGCGCACCGCAGGTGAACACCACCGAGCGCATGAGGGTGAAGTCCTTCAAATAGAAGCTGACCTGCACCGTTTCACCGGCACGCACGGGCAGCTCCACCGCATCGCTGGTCACATTGACCTCGGCAGGGATGGTCACGCTTTCCTCTCCGCCGAAGCGCACGCCATAGAACACATCCCCCGCCAGCACCGTGACCTTGTTCAGGGTGATGGGCTCCGTACCGCAGTAGTTATCGAAGGTCAAGCGTAAGCCGCTGCCATCGAAGGGCATACGGATGGGATAGCGGACGGTGATGTTCCTGGCATAGCGCTCCGGGCGGTTTTCGGCAACGCTGACGGCATTGCCCCACACGCTGACCCACTTGCTCATGGTTTCCTCCATTTTGCACAGAACGCTGACCCCACATGGAGCCAGCGTTCTTGCTTGCATCTGATCTTACTTCAGGCGGGCTTCCAGCTCGGCCTTCATGGCCTCATAGCCGGGCTTGCCCAGCAGGGCGAACATGTTCTTCTTGTAGGCTTCCACACCGGGCTGGTCGAAGGGGTTCACGCCCAGCAGGTAGCCGCTCAGGCCGCAGGCCTTCTCGAAGAAGTACACCAGGTAGCCGAAGTGCCAGGCATCGGCCTGGTCGATCTCCACGATGATGTTGGGGGTGCCGCCGTCCATGTGGGCCATCAGGGTGCCCTGGTAGGCCCTGGAGTTGACGAACTGCACGCTCTGGCCAGCCAGGTAGTTCAGGCCGTCGATGTCCTCGGAGGCTTCCTCGATGACCACTTCGCTGCGGGGCTGGTTGACCCAGATCACGGTTTCAAACAGGTTGCGGGTGCCGTCCTGGATGAACTGGCCGATGGAGTGCAGGTCGGTGGAGAAGTTGGCCGCCGTGGGGAAGATGCCCTTCTGATCCTTGCCTTCGCTCTCGGCAAAGAGCTGCTTGAACCACTCGCCCATCATCAGCAGAGCGGGCTCGTAGTTCACCAGGATCTCGGTGGTCTTGCCCTTGCGATACAGGATGTTGCGCAGGGCGGCATACAAGTAGGAGGGGTTGGTGGTCATGTCGCCGGCCACGCACACCTCGCGGGCATCCTGAGCGCCCTTCATCATGGCAGCGATGTCCACACCGGCAGCAGCGATGGGCAGAAGACCCACAGCCGTCAGCACGGAGAAGCGGCCGCCCACGTCATCCGGCACAACGAAGGTCTCGTAGCCCTCGGCGTCGGAGAGCGCCTTCAAGGCGCCGCGAGCCTTGTCGGTGGTGGCATAGATGCGCCCCTTGGCGCCTTCCTTGCCATACTTTTCTTCCAGCATCTTCTTGAACACGCGGAAGGCGATGGCAGGCTCGGTGGTGGTGCCGGACTTGGAAATAATGTTCACAGAGAAGTCGCGGTTGCCGATAATTTTGACCACGTCGTTGATGTAGGAAGAGGAGATGTTGTTGCCCACGAAGTACACCTCGGGGATGCCCTCTTCGCGCACGCCGTTGTACATCTGCCCCTTCACGAACTCGATGGCCGCGCGAGCGCCCAGATAGCTGCCGCCGATGCCGATGACCACCAGCACCTCGCTGTCGCCCTGGATCTTCTTGGCCGCGGCCTGGATGCGGGCGAACTCTTCCTTATCGTAATTCACGGGCAGATCCAGCCAGCCCAGGAAATCATTGCCCGCGCCGGTCTTTTCCAGCAGGGTCTTATTCACAGTATCCATCAAGGGGATCATGCTGTCCAGCTCGCGCTGCTCCACAAAACCAGCAACGCCAGTCATTTTGATCTTCATTGCCATGGTGAATCGTCTCCCATCTTTATCATGCGCATAGTAGCGCAGTATAGATTTATTATAAAGCTTTCAGGAGAAGATTACAAGCAGAATTTCTATGCTGATTTTCTTCTGATTTTCGCTTGTTTCCCCCTCGCCGCCGTGGTATAATAGGCGTTGGTTGTTGAAAACTGCGGGAGGGATCAGGAATGCGCATCGGATTCGATCATGACAAGTACACCGCCATGCAATCGGAGCATATTCTCAAGCGTATTGCCAAGTTTGGCGGCAAGCTCTACCTGGAACTGGGCGGCAAGCTCTTTGATGACACCCATGCCTCCCGCGTGCTGCCGGGCTTCCGGCCGGACAGCAAGATCGCCATGCTGCTGAACCTGAAGGATCAGGCCGAATTGGTGATCGTGATCAACGCCGACGACATTGAGAAGAACAAGATCCGCGGCGATCTGGGTATCACCTACGATACCGAGGTGCTGCGCCTCATCGACGCCTTCCGCGCCATTGGCATGTATGTGGGCAGCGTGGTGCTGACCCGCTGGCGCGACCAGCATGCCGCTGTGCTGTTCAAGCAGCGGCTGGAATCCCTGGGCATCAACGTGTTCCGCCATTTCGATATCGATGGCTACCCCTACAATGTGAAGCACATCGTTTCCGACGGGGGCTTTGGCAAGAACGAATATGTGGAGACCAGCCGTCCCCTGGTGCTGGTCACCGCCCCCGGCCCCGGCTCCGGCAAGATGGCCGTGTGCCTGAGCCAGCTGTATCAAGAGCATCAGCGGGGCGTGCAGGCGGGCTATGCCAAGTTCGAGACCTTCCCCATCTGGAACCTTTCGCTGAAGCACCCGGTCAACGTGGCCTACGAGGCCGCCACCGTGGATCTGGACGACCACAACATGATCGACCCCTTCCACCTGGAGGCCTATGGCGAGACCACGGTGAACTACAACCGCGACATTGAGATCTTCCCCGTGCTGAACGCGGTGTTCGAGCAGATCTACGGCTCCTCGCCCTATGCTTCCCCCACGGACATGGGCGTGAACATGGTGGGCAACTGCATCATCGATGATGATGTCTGCCGCGAGGCCGCCCACCAGGAGATCATCCGCCGGTACTATGCTGCCCGCTGCAACCTGCGCAAGGGGCAATGCGAGCAGAGCGAGGTGGATAAGCTGGAGCTGCTTTTGCAGAAGTCCGGCCTCACCGACGACAACCGTCCCGTGCTGGCCGCTGCCCGCAGCCGCGCCGAGGAGACCGGCGCCCCCGCCTCCGCCATGCAGCTGCCCGATGGCCGCATCATCACCGGCAAAACCACCAACCTGCTGGGTCCCTCTGCCGCGCTGCTGCTGAATGTGCTCAAGGCGCTGGGCGGCATCGACAAGAGCACCCACCTGATCTCCCCCAGCGTCATCGAGCCCATCCAGACCCTGAAATGCGATTACCTGGGCAACCACAACCCCCGCCTCCATACCGACGAGGTGCTGCTGGCGCTGTCCATCTGCGCCGCCACGGACGAAAAGGCCGCCACCGCCATGAAGCAGCTCCCCCTGCTGAAGGGCTGCGAGGCGCACTCCACGGTGATCCTCGCCCAGGTGGACAACAATGTGTTCAAGCGCCTTGGCGTGAACCTCACCTGCGACCCCAGGTATCAGACTCACAAGCTGTATCACAAATAATCTTTTGCCCTGCCGCTTGGCAGGGCGATTTTGTTACAATCATGACGAAAGCAAGCATTGTGTTTTTTTGTCGAATCCATTATAATAGTAAAAACGATATTCCCGAAAGGAAGATACAGGCATGAAACGTGCGCTTTCCATTTTGATGATCTTTGTGCTGCTGTTTTCCTCCGTCGCCCTGGCCGAGGACATGACCCTGATCAAGAACACCACCAAGAACAGCATCAAGCTCAAGAAGTCCTACCCCGATAACCCGGTGATCGAGGGCGTCAGCTCCACCACCGGCCTGCCCGCCTCCGGCGAAAGCTACACCCCCATCATGGTGGTGCTGGACAATGCCGAGGCTGCCTATCCCCATTGGGGCGTGAGCCAGGCGGACATCATTTTCCAGGTGCCCAATGCCGGCGCCGGCGCCACCAAGCTGATGGCGCTGTTTGCCGATCACTACCCGGAATACGCCGGCGGCGCCCGCTCTGCCCGCGCCTCCATGGTTCCCGTGGTCAAGGCCTGGGATGCTGCCTTTGCCTATGCAGGCGGCCCCGAGCTGAAGAACAGCAACGTGGATCCTTCCTCGCTGATGAGCAAATTCGGCATGTGGAAAACCAAGCGCTGCTACAACCTGCTGTCCGGCTACGCCCACCGTGTGGAGGGCATCAAGCGCCCCCACAATTCCTCCGTTCATGTGCAGGAGATCCGCCAGGTGCTGCTGGACAACAACATCACCTTTGAGCAGCGCCCCTTCCTCTTCACCGATGACCCCCGCACCGAGGGCGAGACCGCTATGACCGTGAAGGTCATCCACCGCGGCGACGACAAGAAGAGCAATTCCAACGCCGCCAGCAACGCCACCTTCAACTACAATGCCGACCTGAATGCTTACATCCGCACCAATTCCTCCGGCGACTATGTGGACCGCGACAATGGCGAGGTCGTTCCCTTTGCCAATGTGATCGTCCTGCGGGTGAAGTTCAACTGGAACAGCGGCTACCTCTACCTGAAGAGCCACCTGGTGGGCAGCGGCGTGGCCGAGATTTTCCAGAACGGCAAGTACGTCCGCGGCGCCTGGTTCCGCAAGAGCCAGGACGAGCGCCTTGTGTTCGTCGGCCCCGATGGCAAGGAGCTGCCCATGCAGCGCGGCAAGACCTTCATCGTGGTCACCAACGACGTGACCGAGGTCTCCTACCGCTAACTCAACCAAAAACATTCAGCGCCCTGCGAAATCACCGCAGGGCGCTTTGCTTATGCCTTTTTCCGGCCGGAGTCGATCAGCTCCTGCTCAAATTCCGCCGGGTGCTTCAAGTAGTAGTCCTGGTGCTCCTCCTCCGCCGGGTAGAAGCTCTTGAACCTCTCCACGCTGACCCACACCTTGCGGCCGCTGGACTCCTCCAGCCGGGCAATGCGCTCCTGTGCCGCCTGGCGCTGGGCATCGTCCACCCAATACACCGCCAGGGTGTAGGAATGCCCCCGGTCAATGAACTGCCCCTCCCCATCGAAGGGATCCACATTGCCCAGGAACACCTCCAGCAGCGTGGCAAAGTCCACCTGCCGGGCATCATAGTCGATGCCGATGGTCTCCCGGTGGCCGGTGCGCTGGTGCTTCACATCCGCATAGGCGGGCGACACCTCGTCCCCGCCGGAATAACCGCTGACCACCTCGCGCACCCCCGCCAGCTCCTTGAACGCCGGGGTGATGCACCAGAAGCAGCCGCCCGCAAAATATGCCATGGCCATGCTTTTGCCCTCCAATCTGTTCGGTGATATCAATTCGCCGGAGGGAGGCGTTTCCCTGCACGGACATTTTTTGTGCCGAATTATTTGCCAAATTATTTCGTGCAAAATGTGCCTTTTCGTGCATTTTGAGCGTAACATAGCAAAAAGAAAAACCCTCGGAAACGTTGTATTTCCAAGGGTTTGCGATGTACGCCCGGCTGGATTCGAACCAGTGGCCTACAGAGTCGGAGTCTGTCACTCTATCCAACTGAGCTACGGGCGCATAAGCCGCTTTCGCAGCCCTTGAATGATAGCACATTCAACCGACAAAGTCAACCTTTGCGGGGAATTTCGCGGAAATACGGCAAAAGATGTCAATATTCTCAGAAATTGACAGACAGTCGCCTATGCAGTATAATATCCCAATCCTTGACCATAGGGAGGGATCATGCATGAAGGCAATGAAGTGGCTGTGCAGCGCGCTTATGCTGATGCTGCTCACCGCAGGCTTCGCCCTGGCCGACGAGCCGGGGCTGATCATCAGCGAGGTGGTAGCTTCCAACAGCAAGCTCCTGCCCCTGGACGGCGAGTATTATGACCTGATCGAACTGACCAACACCGGCAGCCAGCCTGTGCAGCTGAGCGATTTCTACTTATCCGACAGCAAAAAGGAGCCGCTGCTCTGGCAGCTGCCCGAGGTGCAGCTTGCCCCTGGTAAATGCTATGTGGTGCAGGCCACCGGCAACGAAAGCCGCACGGAAGCCCCCTTCAAGGTTTCCTCCGACGGCGAAAAGCTGTACCTGAACGATGCCCAGGGTGAGAACATCCACAAGCTGGACGTGCCGGAGCTTTTGCCCAACACCTCCTACGGCTGGCATGATGGTGAGCTGTATTATTACGACGAGCCCACCATCGGCAAGGCCAACCCCGCAGGCTACAGCGGCATCAGCGCCGCGCCCCAGGTGAGCCAGGACTCCTGCCTGCTGGAGCAGCCCACGGAGATCAGCTTTTCCGGCGAGGGCGCGATCTACTACACGCTGGACGGCTCCACCCCCACCGGGAAAAGCACGCTGTACGATGGCACGCCCATCCAGCTCAGCCAAAGCACGGTGCTGCGCTTCCGGGCAAAGGAGGAGGGCAAGCTCTGGTCTGCCACCCAGACCTGCACCTACCTCTTCGATGCAGCGAAGTACGAGCTGCCCCTTCTGTGCATCAGCGGCGAGCCGGGCGCCATCACCGGCCCCAGGGGCATTTACACCCTCTATGACCAGAAGCACCTGGAGACCGCCGTGAACCTGACGCTGATCGAAAACGGCCAGACCAGCTTCAATGTGGACTGCGGGCTGAAGATCCACGGCCAGGGCAGCCGCACCCTGCAAAAAAAGAGCTTCCAGGTGCGCTTCCGGGGCGAATACGGCTGCAGCGAGCTGGAATACAAGCTCTTTGAGGATTCCGACATCACCACCTTCAACGCCCTAGTGCTGCGCTGCGGCTCCGAGGACGCCCACAAGGCCTTCCTGCGGGACGAGTTCCTCACCTCTCTGGGTGCCGAGACCATGCCGGAAGTGCTGTACCAGAACCACCGCCCTGTGAACCTGTTCATCGATGGCGAATACTTCGGCGTGTATTACATCCGCGAGCGGGTGACGGACGACTTTGCCGCCTCCCACCTGGGCGGCGAGCCGGAGGACATCGACATGGTGAAGGGCTGGAGCGCCCAGGAGCATGGCGAGAACGATGACTTCCTTGCCCTGCTCAGCTACTGCCGCCGCAACGACCTGAGCCAGCAGGAGCACTTTGACCACGTGGCCAGCCAGATCTCCCTGGAGAGCTTCATGGATTACTACATCGCCCGCGCCTATTCCGGAGACAGGGACTATGCCAACATCCGCCATGTGCGCAGCCGGGGCGGCGACGGGCTGTGGCGCATTGTGAACTTCGATATCGACTGGGGCTTTGGCCAGACCCCTGCCGCCTTTACCAAGATGATCGGCAAGGTCAGCGATTCCTCGGAGCTGAACACGGTGATCATCAACGCCCTGCTGAAGAATGTCGGCTTCCGCGACCAGATGCTCACCCGCCTGGCCTGGCACCTGCGCAACACCTACGCCCCGGAGCGCGTGCTGGCGCACCTGGACGCCATGGTGAAGGAGATCGCCCACGACCTGGTGTACAATTACGAGGTCTGGGGCAGCACCTACGAGGAGTGGCAGAAGCACATCCAGGCGCTGCGGGATGTGGTGCAATCGAAGGATTCCGACCGGGTGACCACCCTGGTGCTGGACGCCCAGAAGGCCTTCCGCATGACGGAGGAAGAAATGATCCACTACTTCGGTGACCTGTATCCCGGAAAATGACCCCACGCAAAAAGGCTTGGCCTATGCCAAGCCTTTTGCTATGCATTGATCTCAGGGCCACAGGGGAGCGGGGTACAGCCCGTCCTCGCCCATCTTGCGCAGGGCGGCCATCACCACGGGCTTATCCTCCTGGTAGGTCACGCCATACCAGCGGTCGCGGCTGGGCAGCACCTGCACGGTGGCGGCATCCTTGTCCAGCAGGCCGCTGACCACGCTGGGCAGGAAGTACTCGGCTTTCAGAGGATTCTCTGCAATGCCCTTCTCCAGGAAAGCCGGGAAGCCGTCCTCCAGGGACTGCACAAAGCTGGGGGTGAAGCCCCACATATTCATGCTCACCAGGGCGTTTTCCGGCAGGAGGCGATAGTTCACGCCATCCTCGGTATACAGGGCGCCGTCGCTGCTCTTCACGATGTGGGTACGCTCGGTCACGGAGAGCAGGTAGCCGTTCTCGTCCACCTCGCACACGCCGCGAGCCACATGGCCGTTGTCGGTCAGGGTGTTGTGGAGCTGATAGCCCACCATCACAAAGCGCTGCTTGTCGTCGTCCTGGAGGCTAACGAGGGTATCATAGGCCGTCTGGAAGGCGCTGACGCCATAGTAGTCGTCGGCGTTGATCACGGCGAAGGGTGCATCGATGAACTCCTTGCAGCACAGCACCGCGTGGCCGGTGCCCCAGGGCTTCACGCGGCCTTCCGGCACGGTGAAGGGCGCAGGGATCTTGTCCACCTGCTGGAAAGCGTAATGCACTTCCATGTACTTTTCAATATGACTGCCCACCAGGCGCTTGAAGTCCTCCTCGATCTCATGCTTGATGAGGAAGATCACCCGCTTGAAGCCTGCGCGGCGGGCATCGAAAATGCTGTAATCCAGGATCACTTCGCCGCTGGGACCCACGGGGTCCATCTGCTTCAGGCCGCCATAACGGCTGCCCATGCCTGCGGCCATAATCAGAAGGATAGGTTCCTTATGCTGCATATCGGTCACTCCTTCAGCTGCTTTGCTTGCAAAAATTGCCGGGGAATACGGCTCCATGATACCGCAATCCCGCCGAAAAAGCAACCCCGGCTGTGATAGTTGCAAATTCCGGCGGTTTTGCATTGTGTTTACGGCAAGAATGAAGTATAATAAGGGGTACCCCGTATACGGAAGGAGACACCACCATGGACTTTTTGAAAAGCCTGATGCTTTATATGTCCCTGACCTTTGCCGGCTCCATGCAGGCAGCACCCACGCCGGAGATCACCCCAGTGCCCACCACGCCCCCGGCGGCGGTGGAGACCATCGCCCCCACGGAGGATCCCATGGCGGCGGTGACTGCCGTGCTGCCCACGGCGGAAGTCACCCAGGCGCCCACCACGCCGCCCCAGCCCACCATCACCCCCAACACCGGCTACCGCAATGTGAAGCAGGGTCAGCGGGGCGATGATGTGAAGAAGCTCCAGCTGCGCCTCATCGAGCTGGGCTATCTGGAGGAAGGCTCTGCCGACGGCGCCTTTGGCAACCAGACCCGCCGGGCGGTGATCGCCTTCCAGGAGGCCAACGGCCTAGGCGCTGATGGCGTCGCTGGCGATGCCACCCAGACCCACCTCTACGAGAACCCCGATGTGAAGTACAACCCCGCCAAGGCCACCCCCACCCCGGAGCCCACCGCCACGCCCGAACCCACGGCCACCCCGGAGGTCACCGCGACCCCCGAAGTGACCGCCGCGCCGGAGGCCACCATTGCACCCCCGGCTGAGGTTCCTGCTGAGGCTGCTCCCGCCACCGATATGTCCAGCCAGCCCGCCCTCCCCGTGGCCGAGGCTGACCTGGAGCGTGAATGGCTGTGGAACGCCAGCATCGTGTACAACGATGGCGGCGCTCCCCTGGCCTCCCTGCGCCAGGAGGACGGCGTGACGGTGACCAGCAGCCCTCGGGTGTATCGCCTCAGCGATGGCCGCATCCAGCTGTCCCTCTCCGACCTGGCCGCCGCCATCGAGGACTGGAACCTGAATGTTGACGGCAACCTGATCTCCCTGAACGCCTCCGGCTATGTGGTCACGGTGATGCGCATCAGCGGCATGTACTCCTGCATGGTGGACGGTCAGAGCCTGGCGCTGACCCCCGGCGACGTGGCCATCACCGAGGATGACCCCTGCGTCACCACCGACTTCCTGCAAAAGGCGCTGGGTGCCGAGACCATCTGGGATGCCGAAGAGAACGCCCTGATCCTGCGGGTGCAGCCCAAGAACTTAGCGCAAGCTACAGACTAAGTCACAAAAGTGGCAGAGCCACTTTTGTGAGGTTGCGCTCCGTCACTGTGGGCTAAAGCCCACGGCCGTTCCTCCGCGTAAGGAATGTTTTCAGCAAAGCTGAAAACGACCCGCCCCGTCGGCAAAGCCGCCGGATACGATTACAGTCAGAGGCGCTGCGGCGCCTCCGACACCTCCCAAAGTAATGCACATGCAAAAACGGAGCCGCCATCACGTTTGGCGGCTCCGTTTTTGCATGTTTATTTATGCTTAATTGTACTCAATGGTCTCCTGATACATCCTGTAGGTGGAATCAAACAGCTTTTCCCGCTTGACCTCCACGCCGTTCTGATACCAGATCTTGTAGGTGTCCACCTCATAGCCCGTGCGTGCCTGGATGGTGGTCTTCTGCTCGCCGGGGGCAAGCTCCGGGTTCAGCACATAGTTGGGCTCGCTGGGGGGCTTCTTGGTGTAGGTCACCTCGGATTCCAGGTCGATGCTCACCCCATCCCCCAGGGACATGCCGTAGACCTCCACGGTCACCTTGCGCTTGCTGTAATAGGACACGATGAAGATCGGCCAGTCGGAGGTGTTCTTGAACTTAAAGTCCAGGTTCGGCCAGTTCACCGTGGCGTCCAGGCCCTTGTCCACATAGTTGGATGGCCAGGCATGGGGGCTGCGATCCACGATCTCCATATTGGCGCGGGCAACGGCATTGAACAGGGTAGAGCTGGTCTGGCACACGCCGCCGCCGATCTCGTCCACGCTCTGTCCGCCGGCAATGGCCGCCGCAGGCAGATAGCCCTTTTCAGCGGTGCGCTGGCCGGTGGCGCGGTTGAAGGAGAAGGTCTCCCCCGGCAGCACGGTGGTGCCGTTGATGGCCTCCGCGGAAAGCTGCACGTTGGTGTTGCGGTTGCTGTTGGAGGTGGTCTCCGTGGTGTAGCTGGAAACGAGCTTGAAGGAGTTCATCAATTCGGCCTTGGTCACCGAGGCCAGAATGATCTCCGGCTCCATCACCAGCGTGGCATAGCGCTGACCGCCCTCCAGCATGCTGATCACCTGATCGTACAGCGCATCGCCGTCGATGTAGCTGCCGGGCGAATCGCTGTTGAAGGTAAAGCTGCGGGTGTTGAAGTCGAACGTGGCTACCGAGGCATTGATGGGCTCCCGGTTTACAAACTGGGCAATGCTGTCCGTCAGCTGGCGGATGGTGCTTTTGTCGTAGGTCAGGCGGGTCTGCAGGTTCACCGGCGAGGTGCGCAGGTTCAGCGCCGCGTTGAGGCGCTCCTGGAAGGGCGTCACCTTGGTGCCGCGCAGGGCGGTGGTGTTGCTGCGTCCCAGGGCATAGGCCTGGGCAAGCACCTCGTCGTCGTTGCGGGTCATGGGCACCTTGCCGGAATCAATACTCCAGCTCTTGTTGCCAATGTTCACCGTGATGGCGAAATCGCCTCCGCCGGAGGCGTTCACCTGGCCGATGGCGCTCTTGGCCTGCTCCACCGTCATGCCGCCCACGCTGACCCCATCCACATACACGCCGGGATAGATCACGTCGCTGTTCATGTAGCTGCGGTAGGCGCGGTAGTTATCGTACCGCTCCTGATCCATGGTGATGATGCTGCCGTTCACAAAGGCGCAGTTGGGCATGGTGGCAAACTGCGCGCCCATCAGCTGGGGCGCAAGGAACAGCCCGATGGCGCCGATGCACAGAAGGCACAGGAAGATCACAGCGATCCACACGCCCCGGTGGGGATCCCGGCGCTTGCGCTTTTCCATGCTGGAATACACCTTGCGGGCGTCCCTGTCGTAAACGTCAAAGTCGTCGTAGACCGCATTGGTGTCCACCGGCTGCTTGAAGCGGCGCTCGTGCTGCTCCGGCTGGCGATAGGCCTGCTGGTAGGCACGCTGCTTTTCCTTCAGCTCCTCCGAGCGACCCATGGGCTGGCGCACGGTGGAAGCACGGCTCACCGCCGGGCGGCGGGGCGGGTTGGCGCTGCGGCTGGTCACGATCTCCTCACCGCTGCCCTCGTAGGTATGCGTCTGTGTGCGGCGCGTTCGCCTGCCCCCGGTGGGCGTTTGCGTCATAGCTTCCTCCTGGTCATTCATCCTCGCTGTGTGCCATGCGATAGGAAAGGATCTGCAAGCTGTCGCTGAGATGCACGTTCACCACGATCATCTCGCTGGGGTGGTTCAGGTCGGTGGGTGCAAAGTTCCACACCGCCCGCACACCGCCTGCATACAGGCGATCCAGCGTGTCCTGGGCATAGGCCGCAGGCAGCGCCAGCACGGCGATGTCCACGTGGTTCTCCGTCAAAAAGCTCTCCAGCTTGTCCATGGGCAGCACGGGGATCTCCCCCACCTGGCCGCCCACCTTGTCCACCGCCACATCGAACATGGCAATGGTCTCAAAGCCCTCGCGGGAGAAGGTGGGATAGCGCGCCACGGCGGAGCCGATGCTGCCCGCGCCCAGGATGATCACCTTGTGCAGGCGATCCAGACCCAGGATCTCACCAATGTGTCCCTTGAGCTCGGTTACATTATACCCATAGCCCTGACGGCCGAAACCGCCAAAGCAGTTGATGTCCTGCCGGATCTGGGAAGGGGTGAGCTGCATCCTCTTGCCCAGCTCCTGGGAGGAGATCTGCGTCACGCCGGCGGATTCCAATTCGCGCAGGTGACGGTAATATCCGGGCAAGCGGCGAATCACCGCATCTGAAACATAGCCTGCCATAGCTTTGCCTCCTTGCTAAAAGCAGTCCCATTTGTAAGTCATTAACTAAGTTAATATAGCACAAATCCGGCAAACTGGCAAGATTTACTTGCGGTGGTTGCGTACTTCGCCGCGGATCAGGTCGCCCTCAGCAACGTCAATGGGCAGCGCCATGCGGATGTACTCCCCCGCCACACCCAGGGTGTCCAGGGTCTCGCCGGTCTTTTCCCGCAGGAAGGCCGTGGCCTCCACCGGGAACACGCCCCGCGCGGTCATCACTTCCAGCGTATCGCCCGCATGGAAGCGGTTCTTCAGCATCAGGCGGGCAGGGGTGCCAGCGGCGGCAGGCTCCATCACCCGGGCAATGTACTCCCGCTCCTGGTGGAAGCCCTCTGCGCCGCCGGGCTGCTGGGGCTTGTCCAGGGCAAAGCCGGTGTCGCTCTCCCGGTGGCTGGCGCAGGTCAGCTCGGCCAGCAGCTCCGGCAGGGCGGCGCGGAAGGCATCCTCTCCCTGGGCCAGCAGGTCAAGGCCGCGGCGGTAGGCACCGGTGACCACCGCCACATAGTATTCCGTCTTCATCCGCCCTTCGATTTTCAGACTGCTGATACCCGCCTCCGCCAGCTGGGGCAAAAGGGGCATCAGGTTCAGGTCTTTGGCGGAGAAAATGTAGGTGCCATTGGTATCCTCGCACACGGGCAGGTATTCGCCGGGGCGCTTCTGCTCCATCACGGCGTATTGCCAGCGGCAGGGCTGGGCGCAGGCGCCCTGGTTGCCGCTTCGTCCCGCCAGCACGGCGCTGAGCAGGCACCGCCCGGAATAAGCCACGCAGGATGCCCCATGCACAAAGGCTTCCAGCTCCATGCCATCGTCCAGCTGGACGCGCATGGCCTTCATGCGGTCGAGGCTCACCTCACGGGCGAGAATCACCCGCTCGCAGCCCAGCGCCTGGTAGTGCTTCACCGCCGCGGCGTTCACTGTGCTGGCCTGGGTGCTGACGTGCAGGGGCAGCCCCGGCACCTGCTCCCGCAGGGTCACAATGGCGCCGATATCGCTGACGATGGCCGCATCCACGCCGATGCTATGGGCGATGCGAGCAGTTTCCACATAGTCGTCCAGCTGGTCGTCGAAGGGCATCACGTTCATGGTGAGGTAGAACTTCTTGCCCTTCTCATGCACCAGGCGCACCGCCTCGCGGAGCTGCTCTTCATCGAAATTGCCCGCAAAGGCACGCAGGCCGAAGCGCTTCATGCCGCCGTACACCGCATCCGCGCCGAAGTGCAGGGCAGCGCGCAGGCTCTCCATGCTTCCGGCAGGGCAGAGCAGCTCAGGCATTTTCTTCATCATTGGATCCCTCTCGATTGATCGTATTCCTTCCACAGGGGCGCATAGATGGCCACGGCCTGCTCATGCTCCTGCAGCGATTTGGAGAAGTACAATTCGCCGCTTTCCGGATCCTTGGCGCAGAAGTAGAGGTAGTTCTCCGCCACAAAGGTTTCATCCGGGTAAAGGGCGGCATTGATGGCCTCCACCGAGGGGGCGCAGATGGGACCCAGGGGCAGGCCTGCGTTCTCGTAGGTGTTGTAGAGGCTGTGGGTGTCCAGGTCGTTATTATCCAGGGACATTTTGCGCACGCCGGTGACATAGTGGATGGTCACGTCGCT
>JAFTPN010000015.1 GCA_017463245.1 Clostridia bacterium | reverse complement strand
TATCGGCAGCGCCGTAGTAGATGGCGATGCGGCCGGTGTCTTCATCCTGCAGGGTGGCGCAGGGGAACACCACGTTGGGCACGAAGCCGGTGGTCTCGTAGGGCTCTTCGGGGGTCAGCAGGTGGTTCTCGCAGCGATACAGCACCTTGCTGGGCTCGTTGATGTCCAGGATGGCGCCGCCCATGGAGTACACAAAGCCGTTGCAGGTGGTGGCCACGCCGTGGTAGAACAGCAGCCAGCCCTCGGTGGTCTCAATGGGGGCAGCGCCGGAGCCGATCTTGACGGATTCCCACCACTTGGAGCCGCGGCCCATCACATGGCGGTGATGTCCCCAGTATTCCATGTCAGGAGACTCGGACACGAAGATATCGCCGAAGGGGGTGTGGCCGGAGTCGGAGGGGCGGGACATCATCTTGAACATGCCGTTGATCTTGCGGGGGAAGAGCACGGCGTTGCGGTTGAAGGGGATGAAGGGGTTCTCGATGCGGGTGAAGGTCTTGAAGTCCTTGGTCTTGGCCATGCCGATGGAGGCGCCGAAGAAATCGGTGCACCAGATGATATAATAGGTGTCGTCCACCTTCACCAGGCGGGGGTCATAGGCATAGTGGGGCATCTTGGGATTGCCGTTGTCGTCCACAAAGGGAACCTTCTCGCGATCCACGTCCCAGTTGATGCCGTCCTTGGAGCGGCCGATGTACACATAAGGAATGCCATTGACCTGCTCGCCGCGCAGCACGGCAATGTAGCCATCCTCCCAGGGAGCCACGGCGGAGTTGAAGATGCGGGCGATTTCGGGGGTGGGGTTGCGACCCATAACGGGGTTGCCGGTGTAGCGCCACACGGGAGCGGCGGTCTTGAGATCGGCGGGCTTATCCTGCCAGGGGATGTTCGGGAGGGAGCCAGCGTTGAGAATCTTGACCTTGGACATGATGAATTCCTCGCTTTCTGTATGTTGAGTGAACAGGTTGCATTGATTTATTCTTCAGCGGAAAGAGCCCGCTCAGAATCACGGTAGATGGGTT
Source organism: Clostridia bacterium (assembly GCA_017463245.1). Classification (GTDB taxonomy): domain Bacteria; phylum Bacillota; class Clostridia; order Christensenellales; family Aristaeellaceae; genus UBA11524. The sequence goes on along the minus strand of JAFTPN010000015.1, from coordinate 15,582 downwards.
GCCCGCTGACCACCACGCGGCCAAAGGGGCGCTGGAGACCGGCGCAGCGGTCGGCCACCATTTTCACAGCAAGCTGTGCCATGGAGTGGAAGTCCACCCGGAAGGTGGTGAGCGCCGGGGCGGCGTTGCTGCCCATGGTGAAATCGTCAAAGCCTACCACGGACACATCCTCCGGCACGCGGTGGCCGCTTTGCTGCAATTGGTCGATCAGCCGCAGCGCCACCACATCGCAGTTGCACACAAAGGCGGTGGGCAGCTTTTCCGGCAGGGTCATGGGGCACAGGTCGCCGGAATCATCGCGGTCGGAAAGAATGCATTCTTCCCGGATGGGCAGCTCGTGGGAGATCATCGCCCGGTAGAAACCCAGGTAGCGATCCATGATGGAGGAGGTCGCCCGGCAGTTGCCCACAAAGCCGATATCCCGGTGGCCGTTTTTGATGAGGTGGTTGGTGAGCCGATAGGTGCCGTAGGTGTTGTCGCCCACCACGGCGTCGGCCAGGGCGCTCTCGTCAAAGAAGTCCAGGAACACCACCGGCAGCGGCTGCTTGACGATCATCCGCACATACTCCCGGCTGGGCTGTCCCAGCAGGATCAGCGCGTCCACCCGGTTGCTGCGCAGCAGGTTGGGCAGCGCCAGCTGGGCATCGGCCTCCTGGGTCAACAGCTCCATCAGGCCGAAGTGGCCTGCATCGGACAGCTCCTGCACCAGATGGCGGTAGAAGGTGAAGTAGAAGGATTCGCCGGAGAAATAGTGGTCAGGCACCAGGATGCCCACATCCAGCCGCCGGGCGTTTTGCCCCTGCAGGGAGTTGGGGTTCACATAGCCCATTTCCGCAGCGATGTCCACGATGCGCTGGCGCATTTCCTCGCTTACGCCGGATTTGCCCGCCAGCGCCTTGGATACGGTTACTGCGCTGACACCGACCTTTTTGCCGATGTCGCGCATGGTGACATTTCCCATGGGTAACTCCTTTTGTTTGCAGCTTCAGGCTGGTCAGATTCTGCCCTGCTCAATGATGCGCAGGCACATGCGGCCATTGTGGTAGGGGCACTTCCACTCTTCCACCATGGGGCGCTCGGTCATGCTGCCGTCTTCGTATACCGACCAGTACCATTCGCCGTTGGGGCGGGGGTCGACGATCATGCGCTGAATGGTCTGCCACTGCTCTTCCGCCGTGGCCTTATACAGCTCGTTGCCGGTGAGGTCGTAGGCGTTGGCGTAGCCCAGCAGGGTCTCGGCCTGCACCCACCAGATGCGCAGCTGGTCGATCTCGCCGTCCACCATCTCGTTCTTCAGGCCGTGGTCAGTCCAGGCACGCTCGTACACGGACTCGGCCAGGGTGAGGCACATGGCCTTGTAGGGCTCCTGCTCGCTTTCGGGGATCATGCACTCCACGGCGTCCCACATGAGCCAGGAGGCCTCAATGTCGTGGCCGAAGGACTGCATATCCAGCAGGGGCTTGTATTCCGCGTCGTAGAACACCTCCAGGCGGCGCTCCTTGCGGTTGTACATCACGTTGAGGAAGCGCTCCAGGCAAACAACGCCGGCCTTGCGCACGTCCTCGCTGCCATTGGCGCGGTACAGCTCGGCATAGGCTTCCAGCACATGGAGCAGGGTGTTCATGGTGCGGGAGGCCATGACGCCGTTTTCGGAAAGCTTCTCGTTGCTCTCGGGGGAGAAGTCGGGCTTGTAGGCCTCGCCGTAGCCGCCCTCGTCGGTGCATTTGTCCTCAATGATGCGGAACAGCTCCATGGCCTTGTCCAGCGGCTCGGTGAGGCCGGTGGCGCGGGCGTAGGCCGCCAGACCGTAGATGGCGAAGGCCTGGCAGTAGGTGTGCTTGGTGAGGTCCAGGGGCGTGCCTTCGGGGGTCACGGACCAGTACACGCCGCCGTTTTCCTTGTCCTCGAACTTCTCCATGAAGTCATAGGCGCGCTTGGCGTAGGTCAGGTAGCGGTCGTCGCCCAGCACGCGGGCGGCGGTGGCAAAGGTCCACAGGGTACGGCTGTTGAGGATGCAGCCCTTGTGGGCTTCCGGCTTCACCACCAGGTTCTTGTCCACATAGCCATAGTAGCCGCCGTTCTTTTCATCGGCCAGGTTCTCCCAGAAGGGCAGGATCTTGGTTGTCAGGTGGGTTTTCAGCTCATTGGCCAGCATGGGATTCGCTTCCTTTCACTTGCTTTCGCGCTCGGCAATGGCGCGGGAGTAGGCCTGCAGGATCTTCTCGGCAGGCTTGCCATAGGTGCAGTAGCCATTGTTGGTGGCGGCCTTTTCAATGGGGTAGAGGCGCACGGCGCTCCAGTCCCACCACACGGAGCCGCGGATCTTGGGGTGCTTGAGGAGCATATCGGTGTAGGCCTGATACCAGCGCGCCTGGGCTTCGTTGCTCTGTTCGCCGCCGAAGTTCCAGTTGTTGGGCACATATTCGCTGCCCTCGCGGCTGGGGCAGCCGCTCTCCATGAAGAAGAAGGGTTTGTTGAACTTCTCAGCCACGGCTTCGATGCGCTGGAAATGCTCCTCCAATTGGTCGATGGGATAATAGCCGGAGGAAGAAATGGCGTCCACCGCATCCCACCAGGTGACGTGATGCTCCTGGAACTTATCGCAGTTGTAAGTCAGGGGGCCGGAGTACACCTTGCGCACCTGGGCGACGAGGTCGCGCCACTCGTCGGCACGGTGGTCGGTGCCCACCATTTCGCAGCCCAGGCAGAACATTTCAGCGCCCACCTCCTGGGCGGTCTTGGCCAGCTCCACCACAAATTCGTCGTAGCTGGCGAACCACTGCTCCCAGGTGGGTTCGGTGGGGACATAGGTATCGAAGAAGCGGATGTAGGCACGCCAGTAGCCATCGCGGATGTTCACCATGGCCTTGATCACCAGGTGCAGGCCAAGCTTGCGCACTTCATCGGCCACGGCACGGACATCGTCCATGCTCATCACATCGGGGGTCAGGTAGTCCACCTTGGTGGAGTAGCAATGATCCTGCAGCGCGCCCACGGGAAGGATCACCGTGTCGCAGCCGGTGGATTCCACCATCAGGCGCAGGGAACGCTTCCATTCTTCCTTCTGGGTGAAGCCCCGGGGACTCATAAAGGCAAAGGTACAGCCGTTGATATAACGCATGGTTATGTCCTTTCTGGCATGACGGGCCTTTGGGTATTAAGTTAACCGTTAGGTTCCTAAACATTATACATTATGTATATTCTGGCTGTCAAGCGGCCAAAGGACAAAATATCGAGGCTTCAAACCCCTTGAGGGGAACTGGGAGTCAATATTTTGTTAGCTAACAAGACGGATTAACTGTGAATCTGTCGTTCCATTCATTGACATAGCCCCCTTGCAGGTAGTAAAATAGGGAAAAGAGAGAGGGGTGAGCGCGGGTGCAGCGCGGGCATATTCCGGGACAAAACCATACCAGCCGCAAAAAGCAGCGGAAGTATACCTATCTGCCTACCGAGCAGAAGCGCCGCTGGCAGATGCTGGCCTGCGCCATCGTGCTGGGCTGCGTGCTGATCTTCAGCGCCTGGCAGCTCATTGCCTATGCGGTGGACTATTTCGCCGCCCAGGATGCCTCCAGGGAGCTGCGGGAACTGTATTACGCGGAAACCGAAGCACCCACCGATGTGCCCACGCCTTCCCCCACGCCCGAACCCACCGCCACCCTGGAGCCCCAGGCCACGGCCACACCCTCGCCCACGCCTGCCACCCAGCTGGAGGCGCTGCGCTATCCTGGCAACCCCTACGCCACCATCAGCTCCCGCTTCCAGAAGCTGCGCCGCCAGAACAGCGATATCATCGGCTGGCTGAGCATTCCGGACATGCTGGAGGAAGCCGTGGTGCAGCGGGACAATGCCTACTACCTCCGCCGGGACTACCGGGGCTATCACAATGTGAACGGCGCCCTCTTCCTGGACGAGAGCATCGACCTGCACACCCGCCCTTACACCCTGCTGGTGTATGGCCACAACATGAAGACCGGCGCCATGTTCGGCAATCTGCGCAATTACGAGAAGATCAGCTACTACCGCAAGAACCCCTTCATCACCTTCGATACCATGTATGAGGAAGGCCGCTATGTGATCTTCTCCGTGGCGGAACTGAGCCTCAATGCACGGGATCACAACTTCATGAGCTTCACCAAGCTCAGCTCCGACAGCATTGCCTGGCGCAAGGAGGCCATCAGCGAGCTGGTGAACAATTCTGTGTTCTATGCGGGCATCGACGTGCAGCCCCAGGATCAGCTGCTGCTGCTGATCACCTGCGTGGACGACGAGGAGGAGCGCCGCATCGTGGCCGCCCGCCGCATCCGCGATGGGGAGACCGAGGAAGCGCTGCAACGCAAGGTAAACCAAAGCTACAAGTGGTGAGAACAATGAACGAGAAAATTGCAAAACTGTGCCGTCTGCAAGGCCTGGGGGAGCTGCTGACTCCCCCCGTGCCCGTCAGCGGCGGCTATCTGCACAAAATGCTCCGGGTGGAGACCGCCCGGGGCGTTTTTGCCGTGAAGGCGCTGAACCCGGACATTATGATGCGCCCGGAGGCAATGGGCAATATGAAGATGGGGGAACGCATCAATTCGGAATTCGGAATGCGGAATTCGGAATTGAATGTGTGCGCTTCGCTGAGTGGTGTTGCAGAGTGCGATGGGGCGTATTTCATCGTGTATCCCTGGGTCAAGGGGGCTTCGGTGTTTGCGCCGGAGATCACCGTGGAGCATTGCCGGATCATGGGGGATGTGCTGGGGCGCATTCACCGGGCGGATGTGCGCATTCCGGGCTTGGAGCCGGATGGGGCGCTGCGCCAGCCCTTTGATTGGGCGCTGATGGAGGATGATCGGGTCGCGGCCTGGGATGCGGCGGCGCTGGAGGGCTTGCGCAGGCTGCGGGCGGTGCAGGTCATCAGTCACCGGGATCTGGATCCCAAGAATGTGATGTGGCAGGGGATGCAGCCCTGCATCATCGATTGGGAGGCCGCGGGCTATGTGAACCCCTGGCAGGAGCTGATCGAGCTGCTGAACTACTGGGCAGACGATGAGGAAAAGGCGCGGGCTATGATCGCCGCCTATGGTCAGCATATGGCGCTGGAGGAGGCCGACTGGGATGCAGCGCTGGCCGCGGGCATGGACGGCATGCTGGGCTGGCTGCACTACAATCTGCGCCGCACCAAGGGGCTGGAAGGCTCCACCCCGCAGGACAGGACGGAAGGGGAAGCCCATGTGTGCGGCACGCTGGCAGAACTGGAGCAATATGAAGACAGAGCTGCGTTTTTAAGGAGGCTGCTGGGATGAAGATCGTTGATATTCAGAAGGAAAGCTGGCCGGGGTGTGTGCTGATCGGCAAGCGGGGCACCAACTGGGGCGAATGGTGGAGCAATGGCTGGTTTGAGCCGCTGGAAAAGATGCCTGCCCTGCCGGAGAACGGCGATGCTTACATCGGCGCGGTGCGCATTGTGAATGGCGCGCCGGAGCGGTGGATCGGCATGTACTTCCCGGCAGGAACCGCTGTGCCGGAGGGCTACGAGGCGGTGGACATCTCTGCCACGAGCTATGCGGTGTGCTACCTGCAGGCCAAAGAAGGCAGCGGGGACTTCTACACCATGGAGACCCATCAGGCCTGCCTGGATGCCCTGGCGGCGCAGGGATACACCCGCAGCGAGGGGGATTGGTGCTTTGAGCGCTGCAACTGCCCCCGCTACACCACCCCGGATGAAAACGGCAATGTGGTGCTGGACTACGGCATCGCCATTGAATAATCTTTTGTTGAAACCATGTCCCTTTTCCGCTATAATCAAAGCACGGCGATCGGAACGTTCAAACATCATACGGAAAGGAATACGCATATGGGCAAGATTCTGGTGATCTGCGGTGATATCTGGCACCCGGCTGAGGTGATCCGGGAGGGCTTTTCCTATCTGACGGAGTATTACGACCGCATGACCTTTGTGGAGGACGCCAAGGACATGCTCACCGCCGCTGACCTGGAACAGTATGACCTGGTCATCAGCTGCAAGGGCAACCACCTGACCAGCGGCAACAGCGCCACCTGGTTTGAGGACGGCGTGAACGAGTGCACCCCCAAGGACTTTGAGGACTATGTGAAAAACGGCGGCGGCTTCCTGGCCGTCCACGCGGGCGCTTCCTTTACGGAAAAGAACATGGCGGAAAACACCATCCACTCTGCCCGGGACTACATCCACCTGGTGGGCTGCCAGTTTGTGACCCATCCGCCCCGCTGCCCGGTGACCTACCGCGTGCTGGATGTGCCCCACCCTGTCACCGCCGGGGTGGAAAGCTTCTGCGAGCGGGACGAGCATTATCAGATCGAGATGTCGGTGGAGGATGCGCTGGTTTTGATGGAATCCACCTCCGACCATGCCGCCACCATGCCTGCCGCCTATGTGCGTGAAATGGGCAGGGGCAGGCTGTGCACGCTGATCCCCGGCCACATCCTGGCCGTGTGGCAGAACCCGCAGTTCCAGAAGCTTTTGGTCAATGCCATGAACTGGTGCATGCACAAGGAGAAATAACATGGAATACGTCGTCATTACCGGCGCAGACCGGGGCATCGGCCTTTCGCTGGTGGAGAACTATGTGAGAAACGGCTGCACCGTTTTTGCCGGGCAGTTCATGCCGGATTGGCCGCAGCTGGGCGAGCTTCAGCAGCAGTATCCGGAAAAGCTGCACATCATCCCCCTCAACGTGGGGGACGACCAGTCCGTGAAAAATGCCGCCGGGCTGGTGGCGGGCACGACGGATCGCGTGGATTACCTGATCAACTGCGCCGGCATCTTCCCCAAAACGGAGGATGCGGCGGGCTTCACCAGCGCCTTCCAGGTCAACTCCCTGGGGCCGCTGCGGGTGGTGGAGGCCTTCCTGCCCCTGATGCAAACGGGCAAAAAGCGCCTTTGCACCTTCTCCTCGGAAACGGGGGTCATCCCCCTGATGCAGCGGGTGAAGGACTTCCCCTACTGCGTTTCGAAGGCCGCGCTGAACATGGAAATGCACATGCTCTTCCAGCAGCTGCGCCCCCAGGGCTATACCTTCCGGCTGTTCCATCCCGGCTGGGTGAAGAGCTATATGTCCGGCGCGAAAAGCACCGTGGGCGACTTTGAACCCGAGGAAGCCGCACCGGTGGCCTACCGCTACTTTGTGGGCGACGATGAGATCGACGATGTGCTGATCCTGCGTGACATTCAGGGTCAATACTGGCCGTTTTAAGGAGCAAGCAATGAAAGAGATCGTATTGATCGCTGGGATCCAGTTCAAGGAAGCGGCAGGCGCTGCGGCCTGGTTCCGGCAGCAGGGTGCCACGGTATACGAGCTGCCTTCTGCCGATGGGGCTGAGCGGGCTGAAGTGCTGGCCGCCATCGAGGCTGAGGGCAAGCTGGACTATCTGATCGTTCAGGCCACCCACCGGGGCGAAAATGTGCAGCCCCTTGGCCAGGTGGACTATCAGGACATGGCGCAGGTGTTCGACAAGGGTGTAAATGGCGTCCATGCCCTGGTGGAGGTCGCGCTGCCCCTGCTGCGCAAGGGCAAAAAGCGCCTGGGGCTCATCACCTCTGCCGCCACCAGCACCCGCGAACCTAAGGAGACTAAGGACTTTGCCTTTGCGATGACCCAGGCCGGACTGCACATGCTGTGGAAATTGTATTTCAACAAGCTGCGGCCGGAGGGATTCACCTTCCGCGTTTTCTGCCCCGAAGAGGACGGCAGCGGCATTCCCGCCGGGCAGTATATGCACATGGACTTCTGCTATGACGCCCGGGAGGAGTATATCCACAACGAGGAAAACCGCATCGTGATGCGGGACGGGCATATGCGGGAAATTTCGTGGTAAAATAATGCAGCAACAGAACGTGCTGCCTGGATGAAAAAGCCCGGAACTCCTTGAATTGCAAGGGGTTCCGGGCTTTTGCGCTGCATTTACTCGTGGTGGAACATCCGCTTCATATACGCCACACGCAGGGCGATCATCTTCTGGGTGGTGGGCGCATTGAACACGGTATCAAAGCCGTGCATGGTGCCTGTGGATTCATGCAGCTCGGCCTTGATGCCCGCTTCCTGCAGCAGCCTGGCGTAGAGCACGCCGTCGTCGTGCAGGCAGTCGAATTCCGCCACCTCCACATAGGCTGGAGGCAGCCTGGCGAAGCTCTCCGCTTCCGCTGGAGAACGGTAAGCCAGCGGCAGCGCCTCCGGGTCAGGGTTCATGATGGGCCCCACCTTCTTTGACAGCGTGGAGTTCCACATGGGTGTATCGGTATACTTGCGGTAGGATTCGCTATTGTTGCGTCCGTCCAGCCAGGGGTACACCAGCAGCTGGAACAGCGGACGCACCGCCGCGCCGCGATCGCGAGCCATCATGCAGGAGGTGACCGTCAGCGTGCCGCCTGCGCTGTCGCCGCCCACGCCGATGCGCGCCGGGTCGATGCCCAGCTCCTCCGCGTGGTCATGCACCCAGCACAGGGCGGCATAGCAGTCCTCCTGGGGCACGGGGAAGGGATGCTTCGGCGCCAGCCGGTAGCGCACATACACCACCTTGCAGCCAGCATCTTTGGCATAGGCCATGGCCATCTGATAGTGGCTGTTGTAGCCCTCGAACACGAAGCCGCCGCCGTGGATATTCACCAGGCAGGGCGCGGGTTCCGCCAGCCCCTTGGGCGTGAGGATGAACACCTCGATCTCCCCGCCCTGATACCCGGGGATCATGCGGGATTCCACATGCAGCTCCGGATCCTTCCACAGGAGCTTGGGCGTTTTCATGAATTTCTGCGCCAGCTTCACGAATCCGGCGCTCATGGGCGGCGCGAATTTGTTGAAGGGGAAAAACTCGTTGCTGATGGGGTATTTCGTTTTGGGCATCGAAGATCCCTCCGAAACGTTTGTTGTGATGCATCAATAGTAGCACAAAGCGGTTCGGTGTGCAATGTCATTTGCTCAAACAGGACAGCATCGCAGAATGTTTTATCATGCTGCACTTCCTTTGTTCTAACGATTGACTTTATTAGTGTAGCGTGATAAACTCAATGTATCTTTTTGGCAAGAGGGGGAACCATTATGGATGGCAATTCTGTTCAGATACTGGTCGCAATGGTCATCTACATGGCGATCGTGATCGCGATCGGCGTAGTGTATGCCAAGCGCGCTAATAAAAGCTCCGAGGAGTATTTCCTGGGCGGACGCTCGCTGGGTCCGTGGGTCACGGCCATGAGCGCCGAGGCATCGGACATGAGCGGCTGGCTGCTGATGGGTCTGCCGGGCGTGGCCTACTGGTGCGGCCTGGCGGATGCGTTCTGGACGGCCTTTGGCCTGGCCATTGGCACGTATCTGAACTGGCTGATCGTTTCCAAGCGTCTGCGCCGCTACAGCGTGCGTGCCAACAATGCCATCACCCTGCCGGAGTTTTTCTCCAACCGTTTCCGCGAGAAGAAAAAGACCCTCATGTTCCTGGCTGCGGCGTTTATCCTGATCTTCTTCACGGTGTATGCCGCCAGCTGCTTTGTGACCTGCGGCAAGCTGTTTTCCACGCTGTTCGGCATGCCCTATGTGTCCATGATGATATTGGGCGCGGTGTTTGTGCTGCTGTACACCCTGCTGGGCGGCTTCCTGGCGGAAAGCGCCTCGGACTTCATGCAGGCCATTGTGATGATCGTTGCGCTGACGGTGATCGTTGTGCTGGGTACGGCGCAGGCCGGCGGCATCAACGCCGTGCTGGAGAATGCCCGGCAGATTCCCGGCTTCCTTGAATTCTTTGGCCTGGCGACCCCGGTGGTCGACGCAAACGGCCAGCAGCTTGTGGAAGCGGGCCAGCCCCTCTTTGGCGAGGCTGCGGATTATGGTCTGCTCTCGGTGTGCTCCATGCTGGCCTGGGGTCTGGGCTACTTCGGTATGCCTCAGGTGCTGCTGCGCTTTATGGCCATCCGCAAGGAGGACGAACTGAATCGTTCCCGCCGGATCGCCATGGTGTGGGTCGTGATCTCTCTGGGCGTGGCGGTGTTCATCGGTATTGCTGGCCGTCAGCTCTATCCGCAGACCCACCTGACCAAGAGCGGCGCGGAAAACATCTTCATCACGCTGGCTACCAATTCCCTTCCGCCCATCCTGGCTGGCTTCGTGATGGCAGGTATTCTGGCTGCTACCATCAGCTCGTCTGACTCCTATCTGCTGATCGCCGCATCTGCCCTCTCCAAGAATATTTTCCAGGGCATCTGCAAGAAGGATGCAACCGACAAGCAGGTTATGTTCATCTCCCGCATCACCCTGCTGGTGCTGGCGCTGATCGGCGTGATCATTGCCCTGGATGAAAACAGCGTGATCTTCCAGATCGTGTCCTTTGCCTGGGCTGGCTTCGGCGCTACCTTTGGCCCGCTGATGCTCTTCTCCCTGTTCTGGAAGCGCATCAACAAGCCCGGCGCTATTGCCGGTATGGTCGGCGGCGCAGGCATGGTTTTCCTGTGGAAGCTGGTGATCAGCAAGCTGGGCGGCGCCTTTGCCATTTACGAGCTGCTGCCTGCCTTCATCTTCTCCAGCCTTTGCATCGTGGTGGTTTCCCTGCTGACTAAGGCTCCCTCCAAGGAGATCGAGGAGGACTTCGAGGCCGTGCGCGCGGGAAATGTGTAAAGCAATCCAATAGCCATCAAATCAAACAGGAGCGCGCTGTAACAGGCCGCTCCTGTTTCAGTTGGTGCGGATGAACGGTCAGGGACAGCCCTGCTTGCATGTTACCATCAAGGGAAGAATGATCTGATCGTATCGAATCAAAAAAGGGAAACGGGGCTTTCCACAGGGGATAAGCTCCGTTTCCCTTTGGTTATGGATAAAGCTGTTTACATTTCGCTGCGCCAAACGACCCACTTGCGGTCGATCCACTTGATCAGGGAAATGCCGATCAATGCAAGCAGGCTGAGCAGCAGCACGGAAGCGAATACTGCCGAGCCGTCCAGCTTGGTCATCATGCGCTTGCTGAAATAGCCAAGCCCCTTGGAAGCGCCCAGCCATTCCGCAATGGCGGCGCCGATCACCGCCCAGGGCAGGGTGATCTTCAGCGAGGTGATGAAGTTGGGCAATGCAGTAGGCACCTTGAGCTTGAAGAAGATCCTCAGGCGACCGGCACCGTAGGTCTGCATCAGCTCCTGCATTTCACGCTTGGTGTTCTTCAGTCCATCAAAGGTATTGATGGTGATGGTGAAGAACGTGCTCAGCACAACAGCCAGCAGCCGCGCCCAGAGGGAGTAGCCAAACCAGAGGACAAACAGGGGAGAGATGCACATGACGGGGATCGTCTGGATCACCACCAGGGTGGGGTAGATCATGGCTTCCACGGTGGGGAACATATCCATCAGGATCGCCAGCAGAAGGCCAACGATGATCGCCAATGCCATACCCAGGACGATGATCTCCAGCGTGGCGGGCAGATGCGTCAGGAACAGGGATTCCCGCAGCTCCCACAGCCGCACCAGCGTAGAAACGGGAGAGGGCAGAATATGGGTCATATTCACTGCCATGGCCAGGAGCTGCCAGCCCATCAGCACAACGGCGGCTGACAGCAGCCCAACGTGATTCTTTTTCATATGTCCGCCCTCCTGCGTATTGTTATTTGTCACCGTACAGCACGTCCACCACGAACTCGGCAGGATCGACCACCTTGTCGATCTGCTGGGTCTCCTGCATCCAGGCCATCAGGTTGCTCCACACAGCGTTGTCCATGGACAGGAAGGGAGCGGACTCCGTTTCCATGATGGGCAGCAGCACCTTGAAGCCTTCGCGCTCCACTTCCTCGGTGAGGGCGTATTCCTCGCTGGACTTGCTCATGATCAGCGCCAGGGCGGCCTCGGGATCGGCCTTCATGTCGTCAAAGCCCTTCTTGCAGGCGCGCAGGAAAGCGGCGAACAGCTCGGGATCCTGCTGATACTGGGCCTGGCTGGTGAGGAACACGGTGTTGTACTCCTGGGGAACGCCGAAGTCTACCCAGTTCCAGTAGCTCACGTCAAAGCCGGCGTGCTGCATTTCGATGATCTCGCTGTTGACCATGCCGCCGCCCACCACGTCCACATTCTTGGTGGTCAGGGCGGTGATGATGTCAAAGCCGATGTCGATCAGCTCATAGTCGGTGTCAGCCAGGCCTGCCTGGGCAGTCAGGGTGCGGATCTTGGCCTCCAGGCCGGAACCGCCGGTGTAGCCAACGATCTTGCCCTTGATCTGGTCAGGGGTGGCAATACCGCTCTCCGTCAGGGAGGCCAGCACGTTCAGGGAGGTCTGGGTCACAGCGCCGATGACCTGAATGGGCATGCCTTCATTCACATAGGCGTTCACCAGGTCGCTCATGTAGTACAGACCCACCTGAGCGCGGCCCGCCACAGGGAAGGACAGGGAGTCAGAGAAGCCGGCAGGAGGCGTCAGGGTCACATTCAGACCTTCCTCGGCAAAATAGCCCTTCTCCTGGGCAATGAACAGGAAGGTGTGCATGGCATTGGGATACCAGTCCAGGATGACCTCGAAATCCCTGAGTTCCTTGTCCTCTGCCAGCGCCACGGGAGCGCACAGGGACAGGGCGAGGCTCAGCACGCACAGCCAGGAAATGATCTTCTTCATGGGAATCCATCCTTTCGTATATCGATCGATTGCTTATGATGCAATGAGCAACAGGAATCAGACCTCCGCCCGCCATGTCACCACCAGGCGCTCGATCAGGCGGATGAGCATGTTGATCAGCAATGCCACGGCAGAAATGACCAGCAGCGGTGCGATCAGCCCAGCGGCGTTCAGATCCATCATCATCTTGCGGCTGTAGTTGCCCAGACCGCCGGGAGCGCCCAGCCACTCGGCAATGGCGGAGCCCACCACCGCCCAGGGAATGGAGATTTTCAGCGCGGTGAAAAAGTAGGGCAGCGCGGTGGGCAAGCGCAGCTTCATGAACTGCTGCATCGGGGTTGCGCCGTAGGTGGCCATGAGTTCCGTCATTTCCTGTTTGGTGGCCTTGAAGCCGTCAAACACGTTGACCGTGATGGAGAAGAACGTGAGCAGTACCACCACGATCACGCGGGTGGTGGTGGTGTAGCCGAACCAGAGAACAAAGATGGGCGCAATGCACAGCACGGGGATCGTCTGCGAAACGGTCAGGATGGGATATACAGCCTTTTCAATGCGTTCGTCCAGATCCATCAGGATCGCCAGGGAGATACCCAGCACCAGCGCGATCCCGCTGCCGATGAGGACGACCTCCATCGTGATGGGGAAATGCTTGGTCATGATCACGCCGAAGTTCTTCTGCAAAGCCTGCCACACCTGCAAAGGCGACGGCAGGATGTAGGAGGCGTTGATCTTCACGGCCAGCAGCTGCCATAGCAGGATCAGAAACGCACCAAAGCCTAAGCCATACAGTTTCTTTTTCATGCTTCCACCTTCTGGCGCAGGGCGTGGATCAGCTCTTCCTTCAACCGCATGATCTCGGGCTGCAAAAGCATATCGCGGGTACGGGGATAGGGCAGGGGCACTTCGATCTGCTCCACGCTGCGGATGGGCTTTTCAGTAATGACGTAGATCTTCTGGGAGAGGAAAATAGCCTCTTCCACGTCATGGGTGATGAAAAGCACCGTGCGGTTGAACTTCACCCACTGCCGCAGGAGCCATTCCTGCAGGTTGATGCGGGTGATGGAGTCCAGCGCGCTGAATGGTTCATCCAGCAGGAGCAGATTGGAGCCAGCGCACAGGGTGCGGGCAAAGGAAACGCGCTGACGCATGCCGCCGGACAGGTCGCGGGGGTACTTCTTGGCGTACTCCTCCAGCTCCACCCGGCGCAGCATATGGCCGCAGTCCTTCTTGCGCTTGGCCTTGTCCACGCCCGCTACCTCCATGGGCAGCATCACATTCTGCTCCACCGTGCGCCAGGGGAAAAGCAGGTCCTTCTGGGGCATATAGGAGCAGTAGTGCTTCAAGCCCTGAATGTTCTTGCCATCGATCTCAATGCTGCCGCCCTGGATGGTCTCCAGGCCGTTGAGCAGGCGGAACAGCGTGCTTTTGCCGCCGCCGCTGGCGCCCAGAATGGAAATGAACTCGCCATCCTGCACCTGGAAGGAAAGGCCGTCAAGGATTTTCTCAGTTTCGCCGGGATAGGTGAAATCCACATGGTTGAATGCCAGCATGGTGTTCTCCTTTGCTTACGCGTTGGGGCCGCGCATGGCCATGTCCCAGAAGCCCAGCTCATATTCGCTGGAACGGATGAAGATCTCTTTCAGGCGATCCTTCTCAGCATCGCTCAGGCCGCAAGTGATCGCGTCGCACATATCAGCGGTACGGTCGTAGATGCCCTTGTAGATCTCGCCCACATAGTCATCCATCCATTCGGCGAAGTAGTTGTTTTCGTAGGTGCCGTTTTTCACAGCTTCGGTACGGGCGTGCAGGGCAATGTGGTAATAGCTGAAGGTGCAGGCCATGATGCTGATCAGGCCTTCCTGCACGCTGCCTTCCTTTGCAACCTGAAGCATATAATCCAGGTATTCGCGGTTTTCGGGGGCGGTGGGAGCCTTGTAGGCGTCGTCCTCGGTATAGCCCATATCCTTGAGATAGCGGATGTGCGTCATGGACTCATCCGAAACGATCACCTGCATATCCCGGTAGATGGCGCGCATCAGGTGGATATCGTCACACTTGATGAAGGACGTGGCGTACACTTTGGCATAATCCTTGAGATACTGGCTGTCCTGCATCAGATAGAAGGCAAACTTTTCTTTTTCCAGCGTACCGTCGATCATGCCGGTGATGAAGGGATGCGTCATGAATTTCTCCCATACCGGTGCGGCCGCGGCCATCAGTTCCTTTGCAAAGCTCATCTTTCAATCCTCCGTTTATATCGGACAATATATGTGCCGCAAGTGAACGCGTTCACTTACGGCACATATTATAGGAGTCTCCCTGTCACTTGTCAAGAGATTAAGCTAATATTTTGATGAAATTTCCGATAAAAGTTCGTGTTTTAGCGGGAATATGGCTGCAGAATGAAGGCAAAGCAGTCCATGTATCGGGAAACAAGCGTTTCCACATCCGCCTCCGGCTGATCCAGCGCGGTTTTCAGAAAGCCCTTGAACGTGTGAACGAGTACGCTGTTGACCCCGTGCAGCTCCCTTTCATCCATCCGAAGGGAGCCGTCCTCCCGGCACATCTGAAGCAGGCGCAGGTTGCCCTGCTCAAAGTCCTCGCCGTTGAGCACAGCTGCCGTATACAGTCGCTTTTCATCCACGGCCTCCGGGAAAATCGACCGGTAGTTCTCCATCAGCTCCGACATATTCTGGCTGTATGCGCCAAAAACCATGCAGTCCAGCAGCTTGGGTCTGGCAAAGGAGAACCGTGCAAACTCCCGCTCCGTTTTTTCGTACATCTCGAAAGCGGTGCTGGCATCATCAGCAATGCGATCCATTTCCGCATAGGTTTCATAGCGGTAATTGATGGCGGCATAGGCCATCAGCTCCTCCAGCGTCTGAAAGTGCCGATAGATTGCCGAAGGTGCCGTGCCTAAAATACCAGCGATTTTGCGGGCGCTGACGTTTTCTTCTCCGTACTCTTTGATCAGCTGGGCAGCAGCCAGAATATA
>JAFTPN010000029.1 GCA_017463245.1 Clostridia bacterium | reverse complement strand
TTCAGCGCCACGACGAAGAACAGCGAGCCGAACAGGCCGTAGATGATGGAGGGAATGCCGGAAAGCGTCTCCGCCGTCATGCGGACGAGCTTCACCAGCCGGCTGCCGCGCGGGGCATACTCCGTCAGCCAGATGGCCGCGCCAATACCCAGCGGCACGCAGACCAGCAGGGAAAGCACCGTCATCAACAGCGTGTTGATGATGGAAGGCATCATGGACACGTTGGTGGAGTTATATTCCCACGCGAACAGCTCCGGCGTAAGGTGCGGCACACCCTTCCACAGGATGTACCCCACGATCAGCACCAGCACGCCCACGGAGAAGGCCGCGCCCGCGTATACGGCGGCACGGTAGAGCTTTGCTTGCAGCTTTGCCATTATGCCAACCTCCTTTTCAGGATGCTGGTCAGCACGTTGATCAGCAGAATGAACACGAACAGCACCACCGCCGTGGCGATCAGCGCCTCCCGGTGCAGGTCGGTGGCGTAGCCCATCTCGATGACGATGTTGCTGGTCAGCGTGCGCACGCCCTTCAGCAGTCCTTTGGGCATGGACGTGCGGTTGCCCGCCACCATCATGACGGCGGTTGCTTCACCGATAGCGCGGCCAATGCCGAGGATGATTCCCGCCATCACGCCGGATTTCGCTGCTGGCAGCACCACATGGAACACGCTGCGCTCATGGGTCGCGCCGAGAGCCAGCGCGCCTTCATAATAGGCAGAGGGCACGGCGTTCAGCGCGGATTCCGCCACGGTGATGATGGTGGGCAGGATCATCATGCCCAGCAGCACGCTGGCCGTCAGCAGGGACGAACCCGTTCCGCCGAAGACCTCCCGCACCAGCGGCACCAGCACCACCAGCCCGAAAAAGCCGTACACCACGGAGGGAATGCCCGCCAGCAGCTGAACCGCCGGACGCAGGAGCTTCGCCACCCTCCGCGATGCAAACCGGGAGAGGAACAGCGCCGTCAGCAGCCCCGCCGGAACGCCCACAACCAGCGCGCCCGCCATGACGTACACCGAGCCGAGGAAGAAGGGCAGGATGCCGAAGACTTCCTGCCCGGGCTTCCACTTCTCACCGGAGAGGAAGTCCCACACGCCGATCTTCGCCATGCCAGGAATGCCATTGACGAACAGAAACACGCAGATCAGCGCCACCGCCAGAATCGAAACAAGGGCCGTGAAGGTGAACGCCACTTTCGCAGCGCTCTCCTTCACACCCTGAATGGAAACCTTACTCATTGACCTCGCTCCAGTCGGTGATCTCGCCCATGTAGATGTCGCGCACCTGCTCGGTGGTCAGCATTTCGATGGGGTTGTCAAGGCTGACGATGACCGCGATGCCGTCCATGGCAATGGTCAGGCCGGTCAGACCCTCCTCAATTTCGGAGTCCTTCAGCGCACGGGAGGCCATGCCGATGTCGCACACGCCGTCGCGGGTGGAAATCATGCCGGAGGAGGAATCGCTCTGCTGGAGCTCGATCTCCACATTGGGGTTGAGGGCTTCATAGGCCTCGGCGAGCTTCTCCATCACAGGAGTCACGGAGGAGGAACCGGCGATGACAATTTTACCGGAGACCTTGCCGCCCATGAAAGCGGCTGCTTCTTCAACAACTGCGATGTAACCGTTGGCCTCGATAACCGCCTGACCTTCGGCACTCATGATGAAGGCAATGAAGTCCGCAGCAGCGTCGCTAACCTCGGCCTTCGTGGCGATGTTGAAGGGGCGAGCCACCTTGTAGGAGCCGTTCTTGATGTTCTCCACGGAGGCCGCAGCGCCGTCGATCAGCAGCGCCTTGACAGTGTCGTTCATGGAGCCGAGGCTGATGTAGCCGATGGCGCAGTCGTTGCCGGCCACGCTGGTCATCATGACGGAGGTGCTGTTGGTGATGTCGCAGTCGTCGGTGGTGTAGTCGATCTTCACGCCGTCGGCGTTCTTCTGCTCGATGCCGAACAGCTCGATGAACGCGCCGCGGGTGCCGGAGCCGTCCTCGCGGGAGATGACGTTGATCTCATCGGCAAAAGCACAGGCGGTAGTAAACAGCATGGTCAGGGACAGCAGAATAGAGATAATTTTCTTCATGATAAGTACCTTCCTTTCTTCGCTTGACCGAAGTTCTTGTGCCCTTCGGTACGGTTGCATCATACCGCTGCCGTGTTTCAAACGAATACCGGGAAGGTAAAAATCGTGTAAAAGGTTCTGCGGAATTGGCTCGCCTCCTGCGACTTTACATACATTTTACACAGGCTTTGCAAGGCCTTGCTGGTGTTTACAAAACGCACATCTTATAATGAATGCCGTCGGTTTTTGCAAATATCCTGTAAAGGAGAAGAATACATGACGGCATATATTTTCAAGATCATTTCTCTGCTGGGCGGTCTGGCGCTGTTCCTGTTCGGCATGGACATCATGGGCAAGGCGCTTGAGCGTCAGGCAGGCGGCAAGCTGCAAACGATTCTGGCAAAAATGAGCAGCAAGGTCTGGAAGGGATTCCTGCTGGGTCTGGCCGTGACGGCGGTGATCCAGTCCTCCTCCGCGTCGGTTGGTATCCTGCAGGGTCTGTGCGTTACCGGCGCTGTCACCTACGGCGCGGCCATCCCCATCATTCTGGGTCAGAACATCGGCACCTGCGTCACCGCCATGATGGGCTCCATCGGCGCGAACCGCAATGCCCGCCGCACCGCCATCGTCCATCTGCTGTTCAATGTGGTGGGCGCGACGATCTTCGTGATCGTGTTCTATGGTCTGGGAATGTTCATTGACTGGACGTTCCTGAGCGAGCCCTTGCGGGCCTGGAACATCTCCGTGATCCACACCGGCTTCAACCTGGCCGCTACCGCCGTGCTGCTGCCCCTGAACGGCCTGCTGGTGAAGCTGGCCTATGTGGTGATTCCCCGCGAGGAAACGCCCCAGGAGCAGGTGGTGGACGCGCTTGTCCGCGAGGTCAAGTCCCGCCACGTGCGCCGCCTGCGCGACGGTCTTTGCACGGTGGAATACGGCTTTGTGCTGGAGGATCTGCTGACCGCCTGTGAGCGCACCGCCGATCATTGCTCCAACGTTGCGGTGGAGATGCTGCAGGTTTCCGAAGGCAAGCTGGAAGCGCACGAGTATCTGAACGCCCTGAAAGCCGGTGAGCTCCATGAGAGCGCCGCCTTTGCGGAGCAGTTCGCGCAGTACAAGGCGCAGTATGCGTTCCCGGAAGAATAAAAAATATATGGATAAAAACGAACAGGGCTGTGACGCGATGCACAGCCCTGTTTGTTGTTATGTTCTGAAGAAAAAGGATAGATTTATCCTCGACAAATCACATTCCACTTTTTGCATTTGCCAACCTTCACCAGTTGTTTTGACAGACAGCAATAATCAACGGTGATTATTCAGTTCTCCCCGCTCCATGCGGATATCATTGCTCAGGCTGGTCAGGCAGCGATCCACCTCGCCCATCACATTGTCCAGATAGTCAAAGGTGTTCTGGCGGATCTGGCTCAGCTCCTTGCGGGTGTTCTCCCGCAGCTCTTCCGCCTCCACCGTGGCCACACGGTATACATTCTCGTGGGACACCAGTTCGTCCCGCTCCTGCTCAGCCTTGGCATGGATGGCCGCAGCCTCCTGGTTGGCCTGCTGCACGATGCGGTTGGCCTCGTCCTGGGCGCGCTGCTGGGCTTCCTGCACGGTGCGCTGGGCAGCCTCGCCCGCCTTCTTCACCTCGGTCTGCGCCTGGGCGACCTGGTTCTGGGCGTCGGCGATCATCTGCTTGGCGCGGTTCTGGGCGTTGTTCAGCGCCTCGCTGCAATCCTGCGCCGTCTGGGCACGGAGCGCCGCATCCTCGCGGATGATCCCCTCTGCCTGAGTCAGCGCCTCGGGCAGAAGGTTTTCCAGCTGTGCCAGCCGTTCCTGCAACAGACTGCGGCTCACCACACAGGCGTCGGAATTGATCAGGGTCTTGCGGGCATTGTCCACCACATCGTTCATCTCGCGGATGATATTCAGGCACTGCTCCACGCTGCTGCCGTTGATAGCCATGGTATTGTCCTCCCTCACACTTGCTTATTTGCTGAATTTCTTCATCACAGTTTCCACATTGCACGCCGGCACATAGGCGCTGATGTCCGCGCCATAGCTGGCCAGCTCCCGCACCACCGAGGAGGAGATGTGCCCATGCTCCGGTCTGGTCATCAGGAACACGGTCTCCGTGCCGGGGCGCAGCTGGGCGTTGATCTGCGCCATGGCCTTCTCGGACTCGTAATCGCTGATGGCGCGCAGCCCGCGGATCACCGCCACCGCGCCGGTTTGCTCCATGGCCTCCACCAGCATCCCGTCAAAGGCACGGGCTTCCACCCGTGGCATATCGCTGCAGGCTCGGCGGATCATCTCCACCCGCTCCTCCGGCGTAAAGCAGCCCACCTTGGCCGGGTTGTGCAGCACCGCCACGATCACCCTGTCAAACAGGGCGCATGCCCGGCGGATGATATCCACATGCCCCACCGTTACCGGGTCAAAGCTGCCGGAATAGATGCAGGTTCTTTCCATATCTATCATGCCTTTCTGTGGGCGGGTTATGCCTCTGCCCTGCGGAAGAAGCTCACGCCCACATAGCCGTATTTCCGGCTGTCGTACATTTCATAGCCGTCTGCCGTGGCGGGCATCACCTGCTCCTCGTGCTCCACGATGATGGTCGCCCCCTCCGCCAGCAGCGGCGCCAGCGCAGCCATCACGCCGGTCAGGTCGCGCATGGCATAGGGCGGGTCGAGGAAGATCAGGTCAAAGTGCTCCCCCGCCGCCGTTAATTGGCGTACCGCCTGCTGCCAGTCCATCAGCAGGATGCGGCAGCGGTCGGCAAAGCCCAGCTTTTCGGCATTCTGCTTCTGGCAGGCATGGGCAGCACGGTCGCAGTCCACCAGCACCGCAGATTCCGCGCCGCGGCTCAGCGCCTCCATGGACAGAGCGCCGCTGCCGGAAAACAGATCCAGCACCCTGGCGTCCCAGGTCTTGCGCTGAAGAATGTTGAACAGGTTCTCCCGCACCCGATCCAGCGTGGGGCGGGTGTCGCGACCCTTGGGTGCCTCAATGGTGCGCCCCCGAGCCTCTCCTGCAATAATGCGCATGCGCCGCCTCCTTTAGTTAAGCTGCTCCGGCCCCTTGGCGGCCTTCACGCGAGCCTGGCGCTGGCGGCGTTCCTTCTGGGCGCGCTTGCGCTTGCCGGCAGCGATGTCGGTATGCACGCGGGTGCGCTGCTTCACGCCCTGGGTGTAGCCCAGGCCGTAGCTCAGGGCAGGCAGCAGGGCGATCACCGGGCTGAGGCGCTCCAGCAGCAGGAGGCCTTCGCGGTTGGTGGAGCCCACCATGTTCACATAGGGCAGGATGTGCAGGCGCACCAGCAGGCGGGCGATGTCCTCCACCGTGAGCACCGCAGGCTGACCATAGTAGGCCAGAGCGGCCTGCATTTCAGGCTGGCGCTGCAGGGTGCTGATCCAGCTGGGCAGCGCACCGATGCCGGTATACTGCAGCCTGGCCGTCACCGCCAGCACCACCGCGCAGCCAATGAACGCAATGGAGCCCAGCAGGCCGATCAGGAAGCCTTTGCCGGGATGGTAGCAGGTCGCGCGATCCTTGGCGCTGACCTCCCGGCCGGATTCCTGGCGCTGGAGCATCATTTCGCCATGGTTCACCGCGGCGGTGCCCTTGTTGGCACCGTTGGCATAGAACACCGCATAGATCATCAGCACCAGCACCGCATTGAACACGATGTTCAGCCAGGCGATGTCCCAGGCCGCCATGCTGCCCAGCAGCAGGTTGGCCAGCACCATCAGCAAAAGGGCAAAGTAGAAATAAACCGCGCTCTTGATGGTCCCGCCGTCATAAATGCTGCCCCGCATAAAGGGCTTGGTCACCGGCGCGATCTTCTTGGCTTTCTTTTTCTGTTGCATATTCTTCACACGATCCTTTCGGAAATCATTGTACCTGTCTATCCTTCATTCAAACAGGCGGATACCGCTTCTGTCCGCAGCCGCCCGCAGGGGACGATCCCAGCTTTCCAGGGGCAGCGCTTCGACCCATTGCCAGCTCAGCGCCACACCCAGCGTCATCAGGTCATGCGCCTGAAGCAGGTGATCATAATACCCGCCGCCCTTGCCCAGCCGCCAGCCATCCGGCGTCAGCGCCTCCAGGGGCGTCAGCAGCAGATCGATGCACCCCGGCTCCGCCACAGGCGCATCGGGCGCTGGCTCCAGCAGCCCGTAGGCACCGGGAACCAGTTCCTCCAGGCTCTGCACCCGGTGGAACACCATGTCCGGCTTCCGTCCGCATCTGGGCAGCAGCAGGGTTTTGCCCTGCTTCAATGCGTCCAGCAGGATGGCCGTCACGTCGGCTTCATGCGCCATGGGCATATACCCGCCGATGACCTTGGCCGTGCGATAAACTTCCCATTCCAGCACATGGCGGCAGATCAGCGCACTTTCCGCATCCCGCGCCGCGCTGCCGGGAAAGGCCTCCCTCACCCTGCGGCGAAGGGCAGCCTTGTCATTCGTCGCTGGCATGGATCCACTCCCTGGGGACGCGCCCCGTGGCCGCCAGCAGCACCTCATAGCTGATGGTGCCCGCCCAGCCCGCCAGATCCTCGGCGGTGATGCGCTCATCGCCGTCGTGACCCATCAGGGTCACCACATCGCCTGGAACCACGCCGGGGATGTCCGTCACGTCGGCCATCATCTGATCCATGCAGATGCGCCCCAGCACCTTCGCCCGCCTGCCGCGGATGATCACCTCGGCCTTGCCGCTGGCAGCGCGGTGATAGCCGTCGCCATAGCCGCAGGCCATGGTAGCCACCCGCATGGGCTTGTCCGCCGTAAAGGTGCGGCCATAGCTCACCGTGTCGCCGGGCTGAATGTCCTTCACATAGGTCACCCGGGTGCGCCAGTCCATAAAGGGTTCCAGGGGCATATCCGTTTCCACCGGCGGGTAGCCGTACATAGAGATACCCATACGCACCATGTCCATGGCCGCCTCCGGCACGCGGTGAATGGCCGCCGAGTTGGCGCAATGCCGCAGGATGTCTCCCGGCAAAAGCGCCGTGAGCTGTTTGAACCTTTCCAGCTGCTGGTAGGTAAAGGCCATGTCCGCACCATCCGCATCGGCGAAGTGGGTGAACGCGCCCGTCAGCTGCACATGGGGGCATTCTGCCAGCGCAGCCAGCACCGCCTGCACATCCGCTTCCGTGCGTGCGCCAATGCGGCTCATGCCGGAGTCGATTTTCAGGTGCACCAAGCCGGGCTTGCCCTGCTGCACAGCAGCGGCCTCCACGGCATGAACCATGGCAGCATCGCACACCGTCAGCGTCAGGCCGTGTTCAACGCCCAGCAGCGCTTCTTCGTAAGAGGTAGCACCCAGCACCAGCGTGGGAGCGTCAATGCCCGCATCCCGCAGGGCAACGCCCTCCTCCACCAGCGCCACCGCCAGGTGGGAGGCACCCGCCCGCAGAGCTTCTCTGGCCACCTGCACCATGCCGTGGCCATAGGCGTCGGCCTTCACCACCGCCAGCAGCTGTGTACCTTCGGGGACGGATCCACCGATCAGCTGCACATTTTTGCGCAGCACCGCCAGATCCACCGTGCGCTGCTGATGCCGGACGTTCATGCCTTTTCGCCTTCCTTGCATTGGGATGATTTGATATTATACCATACTCTGTCCCAAAAAGGAAACCCCGAACCGCGGAATTCACGTTTTTGTTCCAATTTGCACCTGCGCGGCCGCCAGCAGCAGAAAGCACCCGCCTCCCAGCACCGGATAGGCCACCCCCACCATGCCCTCCAGCCCGCTCAGGGAAAGCAGCGCCACGCCCACAGCAGCTGCCCCCATGTGCCGTGGCAGCAGCAGCTTTAAGCCCCGCAGGCAGGCTACCAGCGTGGTCAGCGCCGCTAAATACAGCGCTGCGCCGCCCAGGCAGTAGCCCGCCTTCCCCCATGCTGACAGCAGCATCACAAAGGGCAGCTGTGCCTCCTGCAAGGCGGCATGTCGCAGCAGCACGGCGTTACCGCAAGCCAGTAGGACGGCCATCAGCAGCGTAAACCAGCCAGCGCACCGCAGCTGCTCCTTTCGCGTAAGCTCCGCGCCTGTCAGGCTGATCACCGGGGCCGCCAGCGCCGCATTGAACCCGCCATAGCACAGCCCCCGTGCCAGGCTCGCCCAGCCGCTTCCGGCAGGGCGCAGGCTCGCCGTCTCCCTCACCGGCAGGAACAGCCCCGCCAGCACCACCGCCAGCAGGCAGGCAATGAGCCCCTTGCTCACCGCAGCCAGCCCGGCATTCTCCCGCCCTGCCAGCAGCCATGCCAATGCCAGCGTGCCCATAAGGCCAATGCACCTCGCCCCGTGCAGCGGCAGCATCAGCGCGGCGATCTCCCCGCCCCCGGCCATCATGGCGCCGCCGGTGGCCATCAGCAGGCTCACGAACATCCCCCGCCACAGGTATTCCAGCCAGCAGCCGCGCCAATGCAAAGGCATGCCGCCTTCGCCCGGATGCTCCATCAGCCGCCGGCAAAGGCCGCCCAGCACCGCCACCGCAGCGGCCGCCCCCAGCCAGCTCCAAGCGCCAAACCGCGCAAAAAAGCTGGCCACCTCCCGCCCGGAGGCAAACCCAGCCCCGATCACCGCCCCGCACAGCTCTGCCGCCGCCCTGCCCGGTCTCTTCATGTCCGCAGCACCTCCCGGCACAGTCTATGCGCCCCCACAGGCTTTCAGACAAAATCAACTCGTTGCAGGTGACAACCGTTCTTTTTTGTGCTATACTCTTTCCAGACGCCAATTACAATGATTCCATCCATATTCACACAAATGAGGAATGCGCTATGTTCAGCAGCTTATTTCATTATTTTGATCCCCGCCATATGCTTCCCCGCTCCCTGAAAAACGAGGCTGGCCAGCTGCCGCCCACCGGTGAGATGTACCGGGAGTACATCCGCATCGCCGTGCCCTCCGTGTGCGAAATGGTGCTGATCTCCCTCATCAACATGATGGACACGGTGATGGTCAGCTCCATCGGCACCGATGCGGTGGCCGCCGTGGGTCTGGTGGGTCAGCCCCGGATGATCATGCTGAGCCTGTTCTTCGCGCTGAACACAGGCATCACCGCCGTCATCGCCCGCCGCAAGGGCCAGGAGCGCCGCACCGAGGCCAACGCTACCATGCGCACCTCCATCCTGATGATCCTTCTGCTCTCCGCCATCCTCATGGCGGTGCTGCTTCCCCTTGGCCGCAGCCTGATGCTCTTTGCCGGAGCCGAGGCAGGCCGCACCCTGGAATCCTCCACCGAGTATTTCACCATTCTGGGCTGGGCGCTGCCCTTCCAGGCGTTGTCGATGGGTCTGTGCGCCGCCCAGCGCGGCGTGGGCAACACCAAGCTGACCATGCAGGTGAACATCGCCTCCAATGTGGTGAACATCATCTTCAACTATCTGCTCATCAACGGCATCGGCCCCTTCCCCAAGCTGGGTGTGCGGGGCGCGGCCATCGCCACAGACATCGGTCTGGTGGTGGGCTTTTTCCTCAGCGTCCGCGCCATGTTCCACAGCAACGGCGCCTTCCTCAGCCTCAGCCGTCACGATAGCTGGAAGCCCGACCTCCCCAGCGCCAAGGCGCTGACCCAGGTCAGCTCCTCCGCCATGGTGGAGCAGCTGGCCATGCGCATCGGCTTTTTCGCCTATGCCCGCATCGTGGCCGACCTGGGCACCGACGCCTTCGCCGCCCATCAGATCTGCGGCCAGTTCCTGAACCTTTCCTTCTCCTTTGCCGATGGTCTGGGCATTGCCGGCACCTCCCTGGTGGGGCAGATGCTTGGCCGCAAGCGCCGCGACCTTGCCCATGTGTATGGCACCCTGGCGCAGCGCTTCTCCCTGGCCATTGGCCTGGGGCTGGCGGCGGTGTGCATCCTCCTGCGTGATCCCCTGGTGAGCATGTTCATCAGCGGCGACGAGACCGGTGCTGTGCGTGTCATGGCCGTCAGCACCATGGTGGTGCTGGGGCTGATCCAGCCGGTTCAGATGGTCTCTGTGGTGGCAGCAGGCGCCCTGCGCGGCGCAGGCGACGTGAAATACACCGCCCGCACCATGCTGATCACCGTCACCTGCATCCGTCCCGTGCTGGCGCTCTTGGGCGTGTACATCTGCCAGAGCATCCTCCACCGCAGCGACATTGCCCTGGTGGCTGCCTGGTGCGCCACGCTGGCGGACATCAGCGTCCGCGTCACGCTGATGCTCCACCGCTACCGCAGCGAAAAGTGGCATTCCATCCGCGTGTAAGTTTTGCTCATTGACGAATGCCGCCTCACACGCTATAATGTTCCCGACAAATGAATAGCCGGTGTATCTGCGCAGCGATGCGCGCCATGGGCTGTACCAGCCATGGCAAGGAATACGGATGAGAGTTCCGAGCTATCCCAGTAACCGTGAAGTTGACGAAAATGCGATGGAAACCACTGCGAAAGCGGGAAGGTGCATGAGTAGGATGAGACCAAGCCGGGAGACTTGTTTACACCGTGAAACCAATCATTCCCCTGGGGGTGGGATATGCTATTTGGCTGAA
Organism: Clostridia bacterium; assembly: GCA_017463245.1. Classification (GTDB taxonomy): domain Bacteria; phylum Bacillota; class Clostridia; order Christensenellales; family Aristaeellaceae; genus UBA11524. The sequence goes on along the minus strand of JAFTPN010000029.1, from coordinate 48,749 downwards.
AGCCTCTGTTTTTCGTGTGCAATGCGGGCTGGCAGTCCTTTTAGTGTTCCTCAGGGAGGAACGCTTTTTCTTTTGGAAAAGCACCTCCCGCTGATTCATTTGATCACATTTGAGGAGGGACTACCATGTCCAAGAAGCTCGTTTCCCTGTTCCTTGCGGTGCTGATGCTCTTCAGCGCCGCCGCCCTGGCCGAGGAGGCCATCACCGTCACCGACATGTTCGGCCGTGAGATCACCCTGGAAGAACCCGCCACCCGCATCATCGCCACCGAGCCCGCCGACTGCGAGATCCTCTACGCCCTGGGCTGCGGCGACGCGCTGGTGGGTCGCGGCCTCTACTGCGACTACCCTGCCGAGGTCACCGCGCTGCCCACCGTGCAGTCCGGTGCTGACACCAACCTGGAGGAGATCCTTGCCCTGGAGCCCCAGGTGGTGATCATGAACGACATGGCGCACACCGTGGAGCAGGTCACCCTGCTGGAGCAGAACGGCGTGAAGGTCATCACCACCAATGCCGACAGCCTCGCCGAGGTATATCAGGCCATCCGCCTCATCGGCCAGGTCATGGGCAAGGACGCCGAGGCCGAGGCCATCATCGCCGACATGCAATCCACCTTCGACGGCATTGCCGCCAAGGCCGAGCAAACCGACAAGACCATCTACTTCGAGGTCATGCCCCTGGAATGGGGTCTGTGGAGCGCCGGCGCCAACACCTTCATGCAGGAGCTGGCGGAGATCTGCGGCATGAAGAACGCCTTTGCCGACCTGGAGGGCTGGCAGCCCATCAGCCAGGAGCAGGTCATCGAGCGCGACCCGGATTACATCGTGCTGGTCACCGGCATGGGCGAAACCGCCGCTGAGGAAGTCATGAATCGCCCCGGCTGGCAGGACATCAAGGCCGTCAAGAATGGCAAGGTCTACAATGCCGATTCCTATGCCCTCACCCGCCCTGCTCCCCGCCTGAAGGATGCAGCCATCGACCTGTATAACTTCCTGTACGAGATCGCTGAGGAATAATTCGCTGCCATGCACAAGCTTGCTGAACGTTTTTCCTGGAAGACCTATGTGCTTTTCACCCTGGCGCTTCTTGCCGCCATGGTGCTGAGCATCTGCCTGGGCAGCGTGTCCATCCCCCTGGGAGACACCCTCACCGCCCTGTGGAACACCCTGTGGGGGCTGGAGATCCCCGCTGGCATTTCCAGGAACATCATTCTCAATGTGCGCCTGCCCCGCGTGATCAACGTGGCGCTGGCGGGCGCCGCACTCTCCCTGTGCGGCGCCGCCATGCAGGGGCTTTTGCGCAATCCCCTGGCCGATGGTTCCACCCTGGGCGTGTCCTCCGGCGCGTCCCTGGGGGCAGTCATTGCGCTGGCGCTGGGCATCACCATACCCGGCGCCAGCTTTGGCGGCACCATGCTCATGGCCATGGGCTTCGCCTTCCTTTCCCTGCTGCTGATCCTCTCCCTGGCCTACGCGCTGGATCGTTCCCTGGCCACCAGCAGCATCATCCTCATCGGCGTCATTTTCTCCATGTTTGCCTCCAGCCTCATCAACCTGATCATTTCCTTTTCGCCGGAAAACATCAAGTCCGTCACCTTCTGGACGATGGGCTCCCTTTCCGGCACCAACTACAGCCATGCGGGCATCCTGACCCTGGCGCTGCTGATCTGCGGCGGGGTGATCCTCCGCTGCGCCCGGGAGTTGAACGCCTTTGCCATCGGCGAGGACAACGCCCGCCACATCGGCGTGAACGTGCGCCGGGTGAAGCTGATCATCCTGGCCTCGGTGTCCATCCTCATCGGCGTCAGCGTGTCCATTGCAGGCACCATCGGCTTTGTGGGGCTGGTAATGCCCCACATGGCGCGGCTGCTCACCGGCCCCAACCATCAGCGGCTGCTGCCTGCCTCCATGTTTTCCGGCGCCATCTTCCTGCTCCTGGCCGACCTGGCCTCCCGCACGCTGCTCAGCCCCGTTGAGCTGCCCATCGGCGTGGTGACCTCGCTGGTGGGCGCGGCAGCATTCATCGTCATCCTCTACCGCACACGAAAGGCCAGGTGACCGGAATGCTGAAAGCTGAACACATCACCGTCCGCTATGGCGAGCATACCGTGGTGGACGATCTCTCCTTCTCCCTGCAGGAAGGCCAATGGCTCATGCTGGTGGGCCCCAACGGCGCTGGCAAGTCCACCCTCATCGAGGCCATTGCCCAGGGTGTGCCCTACACCGGAAGCATGGCGCTGTGCGGCAGGGACATCCGCCGCATCCGTCCTGCACAGCTGGCACAGCAGCTGGGCGTATTGTCCCAGCGGAACACCGTGGGCTATGCCTACACCGTGGCGGAAGTGGTCTCCCTTGGCCGCTATGCCTACACCACCGGCATCTTCTCCCGGCAGGACAAGGACGGCCAGGCGCAGGTGGAGCAAGCCCTGGCGCTCACCGGCCTCACAGAGCTGCGCCACGCCAGCGTGCTGACCCTCTCCGGCGGCGAATTGCAGCGCGTCTTTCTGGCGCAGGTCTTTGCCCAGAACCCCCGCCTGCTGATCCTGGACGAACCCGCCAACCACCTGGATCTGGTGTACCAGAAGCACATCTTCTCCCTGATCGCCCAGTGGCTGCGCCAGCCCGGCCGCGCCGTGCTGTCCGTGGTGCACGACCTGAGCCTGGCCAAGCGCTACGGCACCCACGCCGTGCTGATGGATCAAGGCCGTTGTGCCGCCCAGGGGGACATCAGCACCGTGCTGACCCCCGAAGCCCTGCAACAGGTCTACAGCCTGGACGTATACGCCTGGATGAACGAGATGCTGTCCCAATGGAAAAAACCCTGACATAAGTCAGGGTTTTTTCGTATACACCATTAGCTTATTCTTCCGTGATCTCCACATTTCGCGCCTCGATGCGCTCACCCTCATAGCCGGTGATCTGCACATTCTTCAGCGTCATGCTTTCCACGTCGCTGGCCACGATGCCCTTGCGCACGCACTTGGGCACGCAGTCGGCCATGGCAGGCTGCATGGGCTTGGCGTCCGGGTCGCAGGCAATGTTCACCTGCTCCATGGTTACCTGATGGATGGGCTGCTCTGGCAGGCCAAGGAAGTAGCCCGCGCAGCTCACGCCCGTGGCGTTCACCTGGCGGAAGGTCACGCTGCCCACATAGGGGGTGCGGTCGTCCACGGGCTGCTTTTCCAGGCTCTGCACATATTCGGTGTGGCCGTCGGGATCGCAGTAATACAGGCAGTTCACCACAAAGGGCGTGCCCACCTGCTCCATCTCCACATGGTCGAACACGATATCATCGATCACGCCATTCTTGCCGCGGCCGCGCCGGGTCTTCACGCGAAGGCCGCGGTCGGTGTTGCGCATCAGGCAGTCCTTCACGCGCACGTACTTCACGCCGCCCGCCATTTCGCTGCCCACGGTCACGCCGCCGTGGCCGTCCTCCATCAGGCAGTTGACGATCTCAATGTCCTCGCAGGGCGTGGCGTAGGTGGCGCCCATATACAGTTTGCCCGCCTTGATGGCAATGCAGTCGTCCCCCAGGGAGAAGTGCGCACCCGCCACCAGAATGCCCTTGCAGCTCTCCGGGTCAAAGCCATCGGTGTTGGGGCTGTTGGCCGGGGCCTGCACGGAAATGTTCAGGAATTTCAGGTCGTTGCTGAAATAGGGGTGCAGATTCCACGCCGGGCTGTTGCGGAAGGTGATGCCCTGCACGGTCACGTTTTCGCAGCGGCACAGGTAGAGCAGCCTTGGCCGCCATGCGCCGCGCTTGATGCGGGGCGTGACCCACCAGTCGCTGTCCGGCGCCATGCCGTCGGCAATGCCCTGGCCGTAGATCACCACGTCCTTCACATCCACGCCGGTGAACAGGGAGCCAAACATATCCAGCGGGTTGCCCTCCCAGGTGCCCAGGTTGAAGTCGCTCTCCTCGTCGGTGGACTGGATCATCCCCGGCAGGATGGGGAACAGGCTCCTGTCCCGCTCCAACTGCAGGGTCGCGCCCTGCTGCAGCTCCAGGCGGATGTGGCTCTTCAGGAACAGCGGCTTCACCCGATACTCGCCCGCCGGGATCAGCACCCGCCCCTTCTTCGGGCAGCAGGTGATGGCCGCCTGGATGGCCGCGGTGTCGTCATGCACACCGTCGCCCAGGGCTCCAAACTGCCGCACATTCATGGTGAAGCTCTCTTCCTCCGTGCGGAACTCGGCTTCGCCCAGCATTTCTTCGCCATCCCAGGCCTGCAAGCAGTACTTCGTGTCCGGCCACAGCCCGTACAGGCTGGTGATCACCGTGTCCGCCGCGCCAGCGTCCTTGCCGTTCAGCGTCAGCCGATAGGCCTTCTGCGTGGCATACAGCCCGCCGTCGGCCAGCTTTACCGTCACGCTGCGGGGAGAACAAAACAGCACCTTCATCTTCATGCCCCACACCTCCCCGCCAGCGCCTTTTCGGCAGCCAGCATATACGGAATGCCCACGTCCAGGCCGTGGTGTTCAGCCTGTGCCAGTTCAAGTCCCCTGGCCAGGTAGCGCTCGCTGTCGATCAGCCCCATGCGCACCGCTTTCAGGATGCAGTATGCCAGCTGCAATTCTGCACCCTCCACCTTGCCGCTGCGCAGCATGCCCCGCAGCGTCGTGCGGAAGATATCCACCAGGCAGCGCCAATGCTCGTACAGCTGCTGATCGCAGATGTCGATGCAGTCCACCAGCGCCATCAGGAACCAGCCCGTGCTTTCCGCACAGTAGGCCTCTCCCTCTGCGGCGCAATGCAGGCCGGACTTCTCGTCAAACAGCCGCTGGTGCAGGCTGCGGAAGTCCTCCGCCACCCGGTTCACCCAGGCCATGCGGTTCAGTTTCATTTCATAGGCCATGCGGAAGGGCAGCGTGTCGAAGGCCTCCTCCAGCCGCGCAGGGGCGGGCAGCTCCCTCTGCGCCACCTGCTCGATGGTCTCCTTCCATTTGTCCACATCGGCAAACAAAAGCCGCGCCCAGGCAGGGTGCATCTCCTCCCCGGTCACCGCATTTTGCAGCATCCTTTCCGCAAGGCGCTGGTGACCCTCATCCCCGGTGGCTGCATACAGCGCCATATACCCCGCCAGACCGCAGGCGTCCTGCCGCGTCCGGCCAAACTGCATCTCATTTCCCATAGGCTTCTCCCTCGCATTTGTAACCGTTTACATGATGTATTCGCCGTCCCTTGCCCAATCCCTGCCTGCCGCACCGTATTTCCTGCAAATCTGCAAAAAGCTGGGATGTTTTTCCCCTTTTCTTTCGTTTAGATGATGAATTCATGAATTTTTACAGAAATGTTTCCATTCAGGGGCATCATGTGGTATAATACAGGCTGGAATGTCCTGTAGATTCGGAGGCAGACCTGTGATGGAAGAAACCCGACTGATCCTGGCGTCGCAATCCCCGCGCCGCCGTGAACTATTAAGCCTGACGGGCATTCCCTTTGAGGTGGACGCCCCCGAAGTTGACGAAAGCTGCACCCTTGGCGCCCGCGAGGCCGTGCTGGAGCTGAGCCGCCGCAAGGCGCTGGCTGCCGCCGCCAAACACCCCGGCCAAGTGATCCTGGCCAGCGACACCCTGGTGGCCGTGGACGATATCCCCCTGGGCAAGCCCGCCGACGAAGAGGACGCCTTCCGCATGCTGCGCAGCCTCTCCAGTCGCTGGCACCAGGTGTACACCGGCGTGTGCGTCATCAGCGCCACAGGCGATATCCATGCCGAGGTGGACGCTACTGATGTCCGCTTTGGCCACATGACCGACGAGGCTATCCGCGCCTACATTGCCACCGCCGAACCCATGGACAAGGCCGGTGCCTACGCCCTGCAGGGCATTGCCGGGCTGTGGATCGAGGAGATCCGCGGCTCCCACACCAATGTGATCGGCCTGCCCCTGACCCTCACCCGCAGGCTCCTTGAAGCATGCGGCCTGCATCCTTTGAACATTTGACCGCTGAACCCAGCGTTGACCATAAACGAACGGAGTGAATTCATGGCTTTCTTTGCGCCTGATATCGGTATCGATCTTGGCACTTCCAATACAGTTGTGTATGTCCGCGGCCGCGGCATCGTGATCAGCGAACCCACCATGGTGGTGGTGGACTCCAACAACAAGCGCAATGTCCGCGCCGTGGGTGACGAGGCCAAGTTCCTCCTTGGCCGCACCAGCGACGCCCTCACCGTTGTCCGTCCCCTGAAGGGCGGCTCCATTTCGGATTTCGACATGACCGAAATGCTCATCCGCTATTTCATCCGCAAGGCCATCGGCGTGAGCCATGTCATCAAGCCCAAGGTGGTGGTCTCCATCCCCGTGGGTCTGCCCGCCGTGTCCCGCAAGGCCGTTACCGAGGCCGCCCAGGTGGCCGGCGCCAAAACAGTCTTTCTGGTCGAAAAACCCTTTGCCGCAGCCATTGGCTCCGGCCTGCCGGTGTATGAGCCTGTGGGCAACATGGTGGTTGATATCGGCGGCGGCACTACGGATGTGGCCGTGGTCTCCCTGGGCGGCCTGGTCGTCGCTCAGTCCATCCAGGTGGGCGGCGTGAAGATGGACGAAGCCATCATCAACTACATCAAGCGCGAATTCAATATGCTCATCGGCGACCGCACCGCCGAGGATGTGAAGCTTGACCTGGCCGCCGCCATGCCCCTCACCGAAGGCCGGCAGGTACGCATCCGCGGCAGGGATCTGCTCTCCCCCCAGGCCATGGATATCGAGTTTACCTCCGCCCAGGCCCACGAGGCCATCAAGGAGCCCTGCCGCGCCATTCTGGCAGCCATCAAGTGGGTGCTGGAGCGCACGCCCCCGGAGCTGGCGGCGGATATCATGCGCAGCGGCGTCCACCTCACCGGCGGCGGCGCACAGCTCTTTGCCATGGATCAGTTCATTGCCACCGAGCTGGGCATCCCCGTCCTCATTGCCAAGGAGCCGGAGGACTGCACGGTGATGGGTCTTGGCTACCTGGTGGAAAACATGCAGCTGCTGACCAGCATGGGCAAGCAGGGCTTTAACGACTAACCGCTTATACAAGGCGAGGTGATAACCCCTTATGGCACGCAAAGACCGCCACACGCAGGAGCCTGAACAGGCCATCCTGCCCACTTATGATGATTTCAAGTTCGACGATCTGGACAGCATCACCCGCGATCTGCCCGGACAAAAGACGGAGGAGCCAGTCCCCGTCATGGAGGACAGCGAAGCCTCCGATACCCCCGAAAGCGCGCTGCGCAAATTGCAGATCGAGCGCGACGCCCTGGAGGAAGAACAGGAAAACGCCACCTTTGTTGGCCGAATGAAGAAAAAGCACCGCACCTCCTCCCGCATCCAGCCCGAGGAAAAGCGCCAGCGCAAAGAGCTGCCCGGCGGATTGCGCAAGGTGCTGATGGTGGCAGTCTCCATCGTGATCATCGGCTTCCTGGGCATCATGCTGCTGGCGCGGGTCATGCCCGGCGCCCCCGAAATGCTCAATGCCCCCGAAAGCTTCCTGGCCAAGATCATCACCCCGGTGCAGAGCGTTTTCTCCTCCGTTACAGAAAGCTTTGCCGGGTATATGCGCACGCTGAAGCTGCGCGCCAACCTGGAAGCGGAATACAACAAGCTCCGTGCCGAAAACGAGCAGCTGGTCTACCAGGCCATGCTGGCGGATGAATACGTCAAGCAGCTCTCCCAGTTCGAGAACATGAACGACGAGATCTCCGTGAACCAGAACATGAACCCCATCGCCTGCACCGTGATCGGCAAGGGCGACGGCAACTACTTCTCCACCTTCACCATCAACCGGGGCAGCCGCGACGGCATTGAGGAATACATGGCCGTCACCATTTCCGGCGCGCTGGTGGGCTATACCGAGAATGTAACCGAAACCAAGTCCCAGGTGCGCACCATCATCGACAGCGAGGCCTCCATTGCAGGCCTCATCCAGTCCAGCCGCGATCAGGGCACCGTGCGCGGCACCCTGGGCATCGACGGCGAACCCATGTGCCGTATGTACTACCTGCCCGACGATCACCTGCCCCGTCCCGGCGACATCGTGGTCACCTCCGGCGTGGGCATGTCCTTCCCCAAGGGCATCCCGATTGGCACGGTGCGCGAATCCACCCGCGGCATGGACGCCAACAAGCAGTACATCGTGGTGGAACCCTCTGCGGACTTTGAGCATATCGAATACGTCATCGTGCTGCGCTACAAGCCCGCAGCCGAGGCCGTGCAGGGGCGCGAAGCCTCTGCCTATACCGAGTTTGTTCCCGTGGTGTCTGCCCGCCCCATGCCCACGCTGCGCATCGGCAACACCAATGTGTGGGGCGTCACCGCCACCCCGGATCCCAACGTGACCCCCACCCCTTCCCCCACGCCTACTCCTTCGCCCACGCCTGAACCCACCGCCACCCCCGTGCCTACCATCGCCGGGCCGGTGTATGAGTATCAGGTCTTCAGCGACGAGCCTACCCCCACGCCCTCTCCCACGCCTACGCCGACCCCCACGCCTTACATCACCCTCAATCCGCAAGACATGACCTACGAGGAGGACTAAGCCTGTGCGCTTTCTGAAATCCCTGTGGCAGGCCAGCGCCTCGCAGATCAAGTTCTTCCTTGTGGTGCTGCTGGGCTATCTGGTGCAGGTGTGCGTGATGCCCTATTTCGCCGTTGGCGATGTCACCCCCAGCATGCTGTTTGCCCTCATTGCCATCATCACCATTGGCTATGGCAAGCTGCGGGCGCTGTGGGTGGGCAGCATCTATGGCATTCTGATGGAGACCATGTGCCCCACCATCCGCATGCTGAACCTGCTGCTCTACCCCCTCAGCGCAGGCTTCCTGAGCATGTTCTTCGCCGACAAAACGGAAAAGCGCCTGGAATACGAGCGCTCCATCGGCAAGGCCGGGCGGAACGTGAACTCCTACCTGCGCACCATGGGCTGCGCCGCCGCCAACACCCTGATCTACGAGATCGTGAACATCCTGTATATGTACCTCAGCGGCTCCGCGCTTTCCTTGGCCATCATCGGCCGCGGCCTGCTGAACGTTTTGTGGACCACCGTCCTCACCACCCTGATCATGATCCCCGTGCGCCGCTTCCTGGGCTTCAAAAAACTCAAGCGGGAGCCCCACGCCAGGGCTCAGCACTTCCAGCCCAAACGCATCTGACCCCTTCCCATCGTTTTGGCAGCCTGCGCTTATGTAAGCTGCCGGAAAGGAGGTACCACCCGTGAACAAGTTTTCCCAGGGCATGAAATGGCGCTATTTCGCCTTTGTGATCATTCTGCTGCTGATGTTTGTTTATCTGGCATCCGGCCTTGTGCGCCTGCAATTGCAGAACTCCGAGGAATACGTTCTCGATGCCGAGGACACCCGCACCAAGACCATCGCCCTGCGCGGTAAGCGCGGCAATATCACCGATGCCGATTCCGTCATCCTTGCCGAGGACGAACTGATCTACAACGTCACCTTCTACAAGGATGCGTCCACCACCAGCCGTGCCGATTACCTCAACTTTACCAATTCCATCATCGACACCCTTGAAATCATTGAGAAAAACGGCGGCGAGCTGGCCATCGATTTCGTCATCGAGCGCAACGAGGAGACCGGCGAGTGGCAGTTCAACTTCGGCTCCGGCGTCAGCGAGAACGTTCTGGCCACCCGCGAAAAGCAGTGGCGCTCCAACAACTACGTCAGCACCAAGTACTATCCTACCCCCGCTGACTGCATCAACCGGCTGCGTGAAAAATTCCGCATGGCCACCACCCCCGAGGAACGCCAGGCGCTGCTGGACTACGACGCCAGCAAGGAATACGCCTATGTGGACGTGGTGATGGTGGACGAAGCCACCATGCTCAAGGTCATGACCGTTTTCTCCGAAATGCAGATGAACGTGTTCAACTCCCAGCCCATCGTGATCGCTGAGGACGTGAAATACGAAACCGTCATCGAGGTGGAAACAAAATCCATGTCCCTCTACGGCATGGAGATCGCCGTGGGCACCAAGCGCGTGTACCCCCGTTCCAACCTGGCCAGCCAGATCATCGGCTACACCGGCGCTATCCCCAGCCAGTCCAAGTGGGCTGAGCTGCAGCCCAAGGGCTACTCCTACAACGATACCATCGGCCGCGACGGCATCGAATCCTCCATGGAGGACTGGCTCACCCAGAATTCCTCCCTGCGCAAGGGCAGCCGCATCGTGGAGCGCGACAACTACTCCAAGGTCGTCCGCGAGCTTTCCTACACCGAGCCCCAGGATGGCAACAACGTGAAGCTGACCCTCATTGCCAGCTATCAGCAGGTGGCCGAGCGCGCCATTGCCGATAACGTGAACGTCGTCCGCGACGAGCAGGAAAAGCTGATGGTCAGCGACTCCTGGCTGGAAGCCAACAAGGAGGACATTGCCAACCGCGACTGGGAGAAATACCCCATGGCGCTGGCCGAGCATGGCTGTATGGTGGTTCTGGATATGCAGGATCGCGTGCTGGCCATGGCCAACTATCCCACCTACGACCTTAACGCCCTGGTGGCCGGCGGCAAGGACGCCATCTCCATCCTGGCGGACGAGCGCAACCTGCTGCTCAACTACGGCATCCACGCCCGCGGTACGCCCGGCTCCATTTTCAAGATGGTCACCGGCTACGGCGCCCTGGCCGAAGGCGAGCTTCAGATCAACGAGCGCATCACCGACATGGGCTACTACACCACCTACAACAACGATACCTCCACCGCCCCCCGCTGCTGGATCCCCCTGAGCAGCATCGGCAAGAAGCACGTGAACCAGACCATTGTGGAGGGTCTCACCAACTCCTGCAACTATTTCTTCTACGAGCTGGGCAGCCGCCTGGGCGAGGAACGCCTCTACCGCTATGCTTCCCTCTTCGGCCTCACCTCCCGCACCGGCATCGACCTGCCCGGCGAGGTGCGCAGCGTGGTCGGTTCCCAGAATACCCTGTACGACACCACCAAGGCCATGAACGAAGCCAGTCAGGATACCTCCCTGCCCATCATCGTTTTCAACTCCATCAAAAAGCACCTGCGCGCCTGCGGCGCCTCCCGCAACCTGGAGTATGACGACGAGCGCCTCTCCGTGTGCGCCAAGCGACTGATGGACATGGCCGTCAACTATCCCGAATCCGCCTGGCTGGACAACATGCGCACCATTCTGATGGAAGAATTGAACATGACCAAGGAAATGGTGTACTTGCAGGCCGTTATCGGCGATACCTACAACTACATGAACGATATCAAGTGGGGTGGCGCACAAACCATTCTGACAGGCATCGGCCAGTCCGTTACCGTCATCACCCCCATCGCCGCCGCCCGCTACGTTTGCACCATTGCCAACAACGGCTATGTGTACAATGTCTCCATCATCGATTCCATCATTTCCCCCGATGGCGAGATCCTCACCCAGCGCGAGCCGGAGCTGATCAACCATCTGGAATTCGCCGATACCTACCTGCCCCTGATCCGCAAAGGCATGAAGGGCGTGGTTGACGATACTGGTACCGCCAAGAAGCACTTCCAGGGCTTCAAATATCAGGACGAGATCGCCGCTAAAACGGGTACCGCCCAGGTTACCAGTATCGACCTTGAAAACAACGCATGGTTCGTTGCCTTCGCCCCCTACGATAACCCCGAGATCGCCATCGCGGTCTTTATCCCCAACGGCTATTCCGGCGGCTACGCTTCCCCCGCCGCCCGTGACTTCATCCAGTGGTACATGGATCAAAAGACCCTCCGCACCACCGACTACGTCCTCCCCTCCGGCAACAGCTTAGCGCCTTAAGGGCTTCGCCCTTAAGAATCCCACCAAAGGGCCATTCGGCCCTCTGGACTCCCATTCGGGGATAGCGCTGCTGGGCAATCTCCGAGCAGGGGTCACGCCGCGCAACGGGCGCGCCGCGACGCGGGGACTGTTTGGTTATGCACCGCCAAAAGCCTCCCTCCCCGAGGGAGGTGGATTCGCCGTCAGGCGAAGACGGAAGGAGTGGTTCTGCTGTTTCCCCCAGCGCCATCCATTTCCCCCGCCACACTCTCAATTCCGCATTCCGAATTCCGAATTCCTAATTCCACTTCGAGGTGATTTCATGGGTCTCATTTGGATGATCGCTTCCGGCAAAGGCGGCGTAGGTAAATCCACCATTTCCTCTGCCCTGGCCACCGCCCTGGCCAAGCGCGACCTGAAGGTCTGCATCGTTGACGCCGATATCGGCCTGCGCGACCAGGACGCCATTCTCGGCCTGGAGGATCGCATCGTGTACGATCTGGTGGACGTGGCCCACAAGGACTGCCGCCTGCCCCAGGCGCTGGTCTCCCCTGCCGATATGCCCAACCTCACCCTTCTCCCCGCGGCCCAGTTCTGCCGTGCCAAGGAGCTGGAGCCCAAGGCCTTCCGCCGCATCCTCATGCTCCTCAAGGAGACCAACGACCATGTGATCATCGATTGCCCCGCCGGCATCGAGCGCAGTCTCCGCGGCCTGATGAATCAGCTCATCGACAGGACCATCGTTGTCTGCACCCCGGACGACATCTGCATCCGCAATGCCGAGCGGGTGGTGGCGCTCATGCAGGAAAAGGAACTGCCCCGCCCCCAGCTCATCGTCAACCGCCTGGATGTCCAGCTGATCCAGCATGGCGAGATGTACACCGCCCGCACCGTGGCCCAGACCCTGGATCTGGAGCTGCTGGGCGAGGTGCCCGAGGAACCCATGATCTACCGCGCCCTGCTCAAGCACATGAGCATCATGGACGTGGCCTGCGAGGGCTGCGAGGCGCTGGATCGCATTGCCCGCCGCATGGCTGGCTTCGAGCTGGATCTCCCCGCCTATGGCGCGGTCAAGCCCAGCCTGATGCGCCGCCTCTTCGGCCCCAAGCTCAAGGAGGTCAAGCGCCTTGATTGCTGAAAACAGACATTCCCGCGCCCATATTGACAAAACGCTGATCTTCCTGGTCTTTGGCATGGCCATCTTCGGCGTTCTGGCCGTGTGCGTCGCCACTTATTCCACCTCATCCTCCCCTGAGGCATCCCTTCTGAACCACATCGTCAATTCCTCCTTTGCCGTCAACCAGTGCATTTTCCTGGCGGTAGCACCCTTCATTCTTCTGGTGGTCTGCAACATCCCCTACGATTTCATGCGCCGCCAGACCGAGCTGCTCTACTACGGCATCACCATTCTGGTTTTTGTGGTGTGGATCTTCAACCGTGCCGAGGGCGTGAAGGCCTGGCTGGACGTCATCTGGGGCTTCACCATACAGCCCTCCGAGTTTGCCAAGCTGGCCATGATCCTCATGCTGGCCAAAACCCTCTCCCGTTACGAGCGCCCCATGAGTACCGTCAAGGAATTCATGCACATCATGATCATCGTGGGCATTCCCAGCCTGATCATCCTCCTTTCCGGCGAAACCGGATCCGTGCTGGTGATCATCTTCCTCTTCGTGGTGATGCTCTTTTTCTCCAATGTGGATATCAAGCTGCTGCTCTCCATGGGTGCCATTGCCGTGCTGGCCATCCTCGCCCTGTATGGCTTCATGGTCGCCACCGGCTCTGACGACTACCGTCTTGCCCGCATCATGGCCTTCATCAACCCCGAGCTTTCCCCCGCCGACGATGCCTACCAGCAGCTGCAAAGCATGATGGCCATCGGCTCCGGCGGCCTCAAGGGCATTGGCATGTTTGTGGATGGCGCCATGTCCCAGCTGAACTACGTCCCTGCCGACTGGACGGACTTCATCTACTCCACCATCGGCGAGGCCTTCGGCTTTGTGGGCTGCATCACCATCCTGGTGGTGTATCTGCTCATCATCCTGCGCATGCTCTACCTGGCGCGCTACACCCGCGACAAATTCGGCATGCTGATCATCGTGGGCGTTATGGGCATGCTGCTCTTCCACGTTTTCGAGAACATCGGCATGACCCTCGGTCTCATGCCCATCACAGGCATCCCCCTGCCCTTCCTTTCCTACGGCGGCTCCAACATGGTCACCAACATGGGCGGCGTCGCCCTGGTGCTCAACGTCACCAAAAACCGCAGCCTCTCCGCCACCGTCCTCACCCCCCAAACCCTCTCCAACCCCTACCGCTTCAACACCCGCAGGTAAGGGGCTACCAGAGAGGGCTCTGCCCTCTCTGGACTCACCCGCCAAAGGGGCGCTGCCCCTTTGGAATCCCCGCGAAGGGACTTCGTCCCTCTCGACACCCATTCGGGGATGACGCTGCTGGGTGATCTCCGAGCAGGGGTCACGCCGCGCAACAGGCGCGCCGCGACGCAGGGAAAGTTGGATTATGCGCCGCCAAAAGGCTCCCTCCCCGAGGGAGCTGGCAGCCGCTTGCGGCTGACTGAGGGAGTGGTTCTGCTCCTTGCCCCAACGCGCCGCTTGGCCGTGCACCTGTAGGGGCGATCTGTGATCGCCTGCCGTCCCACACTCTCAATTCCGAATTCCGCATTCCGAATTCCGAATTTGAAAAGGCTCCGATACTTTCGTATCGGAGCCTTTTCCTCACTTGCATTCCTCGTGGATTTCCTGCAAATATCGGATGATGGGCAAGTGCTGCGGGCAGGCCGCCTCGCATTGTCCGCACTGCACGCAGCGGGAGGCGTCATGCTCGTCGGTGATCACCTTGGCATAGCCTTCCTTGTAGCTGCCCTGGGCGCGCAGCATACTGGTATCGTAGTTCTGGAAAATATGCGGGATCGCCACCCCCATGGGGCAGGGCTGACAGTACCGGCAGCCGGTGCAGCGAGTCTTGGTGCGGGCGATGTAAGTCTCCTTCACCTCCGCATACAGCGCCTTCTCTTCATCGGAAAGCTTGGGCTGCTCTGCCAAATCGAAAATCTTCAGGTTGTCCATCAGCTGCTCCCAGTTGCTCATACCGGAGAGAATGCACTTCACCTCGGGCATGGTGTACAGGTAGCGGAACGCCCACTCCACCGGGGAGCGCTGATCCTTGTACTGGGCATAGGCAGCCTTCACATCCTCCGGCGGATTGGCCAGCAGACCGCCGCGCAGGGGTTCCATGATCACCACGCCCACGCCCTTCAGCCCGGCCTGGCGGATGCCCTCCAGCGTGCACTGGTTCTCGTCGTCCAGGATGTTCATCTGCACCTGGCACATCTTCCAGTCGTAGTCGTTCAGGATGCGCATAAAGGCATCGTAACCATCGTGGAAGGAGAACGCGGGATAGCGGATCTTCCCCTGCGCCAGCGCTTCATCCAGAAAGCTCTTGTAGTCGTACTTCTGCATTTCCTCCAGGCGCTCGCCGTTCATGGCATGCATCAGGTAGAAATCGATGTGATCCGTCTGCAGCTTCTGCAGCTGTTCATCCAGGATCGCCATCATGTCCTCGTGCTTCTTCACGTTCCAGACGGGCAGCTTGGTGGCCAGAGTTACCTTCTCCCGGTAGCCATCCTGCAAGGCCTTCCCCACCACGATCTCGCTCTCGCCGCCGTGATAGGGGTACGCCGTGTCGATATACGTCACGCCGCTGTCGATGGCATGGCGGATCATGCGGATGGCCTCCGCTTCATCGATCTTGCCATCCTTCACCGGCAGGCGCATACAGCCAAAGCCCAGCATGCTGGACTGGATATCCGTGTTGGGAAACTGCGTGTAAAACATTGCTTTGCACCTCTCTTACAGATAGGGAATCATATCGCTGAGCCTGCCGAAGATCAGGTCAGGCTTCACATCCGAAACCGCCACGTCGTCCATGGTCGCCTCGCCAGACAGCACCAGAATGCCGATCATGCCGTGGTTCACGCCGGTAGCCACGTCGGTATACAGCCGGTCGCCCACCATGGCCATTTCCTCCAGCTTGAAGCCCGTGCGATCCAGCGCTTCCTCCACAATGCCCCCATAGGGCTTGCCCAGAATGATATCCGCCTTGCGCCCGGTGCTGGCCTCAATAAACGCCATGATCGCCCCCATGTCCGGGATGAACCCGGTCTCCGTGGGGCAGTTGTAGTCCGGGTGCGTGGCAATGTAGGGCTTGCCCTCCCGGATATAGTCGCACACCTTGCACATCTTGGCATAGTCCAGCGTGGTATCGAAGGCCACCAGCACATAGTCCGGCTCGTCCTCCGTCAGCTGCAAACCCATGCCCGTCAGCTCCTCCGCCAGCATGGGATTCCCCAGCAGATAGCACTTGCCCCCGGGAAACTTCTTCAGGCAATAGTGCGCCGCCGCATGGCCGGAGGTCATCACGTCGCGATACTTCTCATCCACGCCCATGCGCTTGAGCTTTTCGGCATACACCTGGGCCGACTTGGAGGAATTGTTGGTCAAAAACCTGGCCGTGCGCCCGGTGCGCTCCAGCGCCGCCAAAAAGTCCAGGGAACCCTCTATCAGCTTATCTCCCAGGTAGAACGTACCATCCATATCCAGCAAAAAGCAGCGCACACCCGCCAGCTTTGCCCGGATCTCCGCTTCCGTCATAACCAAACACCTCCGTTGCGTTTGCAACATTATACCACACCCGCCCCCAAATGGGAAGCACCTCCACGCCGCCAAGAAAGTATAACTTTTTTTCAAAAAAGTGCTTGACATCCCCCCACCCTCGTGCTATAATCATATTCGTTCGCTGGACAGCCGAACGAAAAGAATATCTGGGTGTGGCGCAGTTTGGTAGCGTGCTTGAATGGGGTTCAAGAGGCCGGAGGTTCGAATCCTCTCACCCAGACCATGGCAAAAGTCCTGAAATCACAATGGTTTCAGGACTTTTTCTTATTCCTTCGCTCGACCCGGAATATAGTCATACTAAACCGAAGGGTAACCTTTGGGAGGGAAACAGGGTAAACAAGCTTGTTTCGTTCAAGTTTCATTGCTGTACCCCAACCTCATTTAAAAGGGAGAATTTGTTCTTGCCCTTCCCCGTCTCGTCTGCTATACTATCAGTAGCAGAGTTGTTACGTGTGCTTGCGCCTCTCTTCTGAGAGGAATGCCGCCCGCGGGTGTCTTCTCTGCTTTTTTCATTGTTCTCAAAGACGAAAGCAGAGCCATCGGGCATAATACCATGCGCTGGGCTGCATCCATGTCGCCTCGCTCCAACAACTGTTGATAATCAGCATCAGAAAGGGCGAATTTGTTCTTGCCAACATCTTTTTTCCCTGCTATACTATTGTTGAGGGCTGTACCCCGCCTCGTCTTGGACGTATCGGCCGGATTTGGCGCATTGAGAGAGGATTTTGCATCTTTCAGCGGGGCAAGGCTCTTTTTTGTTTTGCTTTTGCACATCGTCTGAATGTGCAGATCCTGCTTCGATGCTACCATGTTGTAGGTTACAACCGTTACACATCCATTGATATCCTTCACGAATTCTATGCGCAGCGTAGCCTGGATTTCACCCAGGAACCTCTTGATGAAGTCCATCACCTCCTCACCCAGATGCAAGGCCTCGAGGCAAATGCTTCAAGGCCTTTTCTTGTATAACGAAGCAGCCCCCACCCACCCGCAGCTTGCGCTCGTTCAGGTTGTGAGCAGCCACAAGCTCTCCGGCGACTTCAACATCCTCTGAAAGGGAGAATTTGTTCTTGACAGAACCACTCTTTTGCGATATACTTTTATTGACTGTATTTCCCCTTGAGCCTCAGAGCTCCGACGCGCATCTGCGCCGGGAAATACGGCCTTTTCTTTTGCCAAAAACTCACCAGAAATTGTGTCTTTTGCATATTGCCGCCTCCATCTGCGCATACTTCCTCAGAGGTGAGCATCATGGAGGATTTCCCCCTGTGGGAGCCGGGCATCCGGCAGGAGCATCCCAGCTTGCGGGGCTTGGTGAAGGCCGATGTAGCCATCGTGGGCGGCGGACTGACGGGCGCGGCCTGCGCGGCCATGCTGAGCGCTGCCGGGATGCAGGTGGCGCTGCTGGAAGGCCGCAGGCTGGGGCGGGGTGCGTCCTGGAATTGCACGGGCAAGGTCACCAGCCAGCTGGTGGGCGTGTACCAGACCATCGCCGATGCCGCCGGGCTGGATGCCGCTGCGGCCTACTGTCGCCTGGTGCGGGAGGCTGTTACCGGCGTGCGGCAGCTGTGCCAGCAGCTGGGCGTTCCCACCCAGGAGCAGAGCGTCTACGTCTTTGCCGAAACCACCGATGACCTCCCCGCCCTGCACAGATTGCATCGGCTGGAAGCCCAGCTGGGGCTGCCCGTCACCGTTGCGCCGGATGCAGGCGGCTGTCCCTTCCCGGTGGAATTGTCCCTGGCGCTGCAGCATCAGCTGCTGGTGCAACCCCTGCCCTACCTCATGGCGCTGGTGGAAGCCGCCCAGGCGCAGGGCTGCCAGGTGTTCGAGCAGTCCCCCGTGCGGGCGGTGGAAGGCCATCAGGTGCTGACGGAAAGCGGCAGCGTGGAGGCCGAGACCATCCTGCTGGCCACCGGCTCCCCCATGGGCTGCACCTGGCTGCCGCGCCTGTGCATGATGCAGCAGCGCACCTGCCAGACCGTGACGCTGGAGGGCGGCACCCCCGTGCTGAACAGCCACCTCTCCGTGCAGGGGGACGAGCTCACCCTGCGCCCCACCTCCACCGGGGCGCTGCTGGCCTGGGATCTGGGGCGCACAGGCAGCAAGGAACACCCCGGCAGGCAGCTCATCCTGCAGCGCACGCTGCGGGCGCTGCTGCCGGATATGCGCGTGGCGGAGAGCCACATCCGGCAGGATGTGTGGAGCGGCGACGGCCTGCCGCTGATCGGCGCTATCCGGCCGCAGCACAGCCACATTCTCATGGCCACGGGCTACAGCGGCTGGGGCGTGGTGGGCAGCTACCTGGCTGCGAGGGTGCTCACCGGGCAGATCACCGGCCACCCGCTGCCGGAGGCGTCCCTCTTCCGGCCGGATCGTCCCTCCCCCAAGCTGAGCGAAGCCATGCGCATCAGCGGCGCTTACCTGGGCGGGCTGCCCCGGCTGGGCGCGCCCACCTGCACCCACATGGGCGGCAAGCTGCGCTACGACCCAGATTCCCAGCGCTGGGAATGCCCCTGCCATGGCTCCACCTTCACCACCCTGGGACAAACGCTGGACGGCCCCGCCGCCCGGGATGCCCAGGTTTCTGCCAAACAGCGCTGAAAGCGCCCCTCTGCACAGCCATGCAGAGGGGCGCTTTCTTGCATTACGGAGAAATTTACTTGGCCAGGCGGATCACGTTCCAGCTGGCAGCAGGCAGGACGATGGCCTCGCCCGCCTTGGGGGCAGGCACCTCCACCGGCACCACCTCGTTGGGGTTCTTTTCGGTGTTGATAGCCTTCACGTCGTCGTGATGCAGCACAGAGTGGCTCACCACTTTCAGATCGCCGAAGGAGCGCAGGTCGCAGTCCAGGGCAACGCCTTCCTTCAGGTCGCGGTTCACGGCGAAGATGGTCACGCCCTCGTCGTCACCCAGCACGGCGGCAGCGTCCACCACGGGCACGTCGCAGTAGTGCTTGGTATCGAACTTCTCGCAGGTGATCTGGGGCAGCAGGCTCTTGCCGCGACCCAGGTTACTGGCCTGCATCACCGGATAGAAAATGGTCTGCGCCCAGGCGCCGCCATTCTTGCTGGTCATGATGGGGGCGATCACGTTCACCAGCTGCGCCAGGCAGCCGATCTTCACGCGGTCGGCATTCTTCAGCATGGTGATCAGCATCAGACCCACCAGCAGGGCATCCTCAAAGTTGTAGATGTCCTCCAGCAGCGGCAGGGCATTGCCCCAGGGCTCCGTCCTGTACAGCTCCTGATCCTGCTGGTTGGAGTGATACCACACGTTCCATTCGTCCAGGGAGAGATGCACCTTTTTCTTGGAATGCTTCTTGCCCTTCACCGCATCGCAGATGGAGGCCACGGTCTTGATGAAATCATCCAGATCCATGGTGGACGCCAGGAAGTCCTCAGTCTCGTTGTGGGGATTGCCGTAGTAGCGGTGCAGGGACACATAGTCCACATTGTCATAGCACTCGGTGAGCATGGTGTATTCCCACTCGCCAAAGGTGGGCATCCCCGTGGAGGAGGAGCCGCAGGCCACGGTCTCGATGGAGTCATCCACCCACTTCATCATCTTGGCAGCCTCGTTGGCGATGCGTCCATACTCATAGGCGGTTTTGGCGCCCATCTGCCAGGGGCCGTCCATTTCGTTGCCCAGGCACCACAGCTTGATGCCAAAGGGATCCTTCGCGCCGTTCTTCACGCGCAGGTCAGACCAGTAGCTGCCGCCCCTGTGGTTGGCATATTCCACCACATTGCGGGCAGCATCGGGGTTGCGGGTGCCCAGGTTCACCGCATACATGACCTCGGTATTGGCCTGCTTTGCCCAGTCGCAGAATTCATGCAGACCCACCTCGTTGGTCTCGGTGGTCTTCCAGGCCAGGTCAAGGCGCTTGGGGCGGTCAGCCACGGGACCCACAGAATCCTCCCAGTTGAAGCCGGAAACAAAGTTGCCGCCGGGATAGCGCACAATGGGCACATTCAGCTTCTTCACCAGATCCACCACGTCCTTGCGGAAGCCCAGCTTGTCCGCCGTGGGATGGCCGGGCTGGTAGATGCCGGTGTACACCGCGCGACCCAGATGCTCGATGAAAGAGCCGTAGATGCGCTTGTCAATGTCGGAGATCACATAGTCTTTATCCAGGATCAGCTTTGCGTTTTTCATGGGAAAGCTCCTCTCGTGAAGCGATTTGGCATATCTACTTGTCTATTCTCTCCCCGCCGCGCATTTCCCTGCCGGAATGATGCACAATTTGCCTATCGCATCGTTTCGCACAGGCCTTGATTTTTCCCGATTTTGCAGGTATTCTCATACCATTCTTCTGCCGGAAAAAATGCAAATTATCCTCGAAATTTTGCCACTTTTCCCTGGCACTTGACACCCCCAGTTTTCCCTTTTATAGTAGATACGATGGGGTATATTGCGTATGCCATCACCCCAATGACGTTCCAAGCACAGCAGAAGGGAGTTAGTCCACAATGCCCAAAGAGGAGACTACGCCCGGACTTCAGTCCACTGTCGAAGCCAATGTGCAGCTTTCGCTAAAAAATATATATCGGCTCTTGTCCATGCAGGATTATCCCCTGCCCACCCCCAGCGTGTTCCCGCCCAACACCTTCCGTGGCGTCACCGTCGTAAGCTTCTGGCGCGACGCTTTTGGTGCTGCCTTCCCCGCAGAGGTACCGCTGGACATTTTTGATACCGGCGACAAGCGCAGCCGTGCGCTTTCCGTGCTGCTCAATGGCACCGGCGGCGCAGGCTTCCGCAAAAAGCTGTTCACCGCCCTCTCTGCTAACCTCACGCCGGAGCTTTTGCTCCAGCTCATCACCGGCTGGATGAATTTCCTCACCGACGAGCAATATGCCGCGCCTGCGCTGAGCCAGCGCCTGGAAGCCCTGATCCATCTGCTGGAAAAGGGTCTCGCCGCCGAGGTCGCCTGTGCCGCCCACCTGAACACCCTGATCGAGGAAGTGCATCAGAGCGAGCAGCAGCCCATCCCGCCCCTGTTCCAGCACGGCCTTTTGCTGGCATGGCTCACCATCGACGCCCTCTACATCGCCCGCTGGGACGATCCAGCCCTCATTGCTCTGCGCATGAACGGCGCTGCCTCCCCCGCCGCGCTGTATGGCCGCTATATCATCCAGAGCCGCAGCGGCAAGCTGGTGGACATCACCAACCGCAACTGCGTTCTGTGCATTTCTCCCGTGCAAGCGGAGAACTACGTCGGTCATTCCGCCCTGCTGGGCGAGGCTGCCGAGCGATTGGGCAAATACGGCAAGCTGCTCATCAGCGGCATTGGCGGCAGCGGCAAGAGCGAGTTTGCCCGGCAGCTTTTGCAGCACTTCACCAGCACCGGCTGCTATGACCGGGCTGCCTATGTGCAGTATTACGGCTCCCTGGCCGAGAGCTTCAAAAACGCCTTCCCCGACCTGACCGCCACCAGCGATGCCGCGGTGATCGAGGAATGCCGCCGCCTGCTGGAAGGTCAGGACAACGCCCGCACCCTGCTGATGATCGACAACATGAACCAGACCACCTCCGAGGACGCCGCCCTGTCCCAGCTGTGTGCCTACGGCTGCGATGTGGTGATCACCTCCCGCCTGGTGGCGCTGGACGGCTTTGACGTTTTGTCCCTGCCGCCCCTGTCCCCCCAGGACAGCCAGCACCTGTTCCGCATCCATTTGCAGCACGTGCAGGAAAAGCAGGATCAGGATCTGGCGCAGCTGTGCGCCTCCGTGCAGGGACATCCCCTGTCGCTGGTGCTGTTTGCCGGTCTGTGCCGCTCCAAATACTGGTCGGTGGCCAAGCTGAATGAAAAATTGCAGGACAACGGCTTCGATGGCCTCTCCTTCGTGCGCAACGGCGTGCGCGCCACCATATCCGAGTCCTTCACCGCCGTGTTCGACTGCGCGGCGCTGGAGGAGTGGGAGCGCAAGCTGCTGCGCCTCATCGCCATGCTGCCCTATATCTTCTATCTGCCCACTGCCCTGGCTCCCCTGGCCATGGACGTGACTGCCGACCAGGATGAATTGTGCGACTATCTCCAGCTCCTGGCCGACCGCTCCTGGCTGACCCAGAGCGCCCAGGGCTACCTGATGCACCCGGTCATTGCCGAAACGCTGCGGCTCATCCCCGCCTCCTGCGACGACTATCCCCTTTTGTGGAAGCGCTGGAACGCCCCGGATGTGGATGATGCTGTTTCTCCCCTGGTCCGTAACGAGCAGGCCATGATCCTGGAGGCTTTGCGCCACACCTCGCCCCTGAACAGCGATGGCTTCGATGCGCTGGTCAAAACCGAGCAATCCATGATCTCCGGCGTTTTCACGCCCGCAGGCCGCATCCTGCTCAGGAAGCACCGCGAGTACCTGGACACCCACCCCCACAGCAGCGAGGACGAGGTGCTGCTGTGCATCAACCACGCCTATATCAGCGTGATGGACGATGATCTGCCCGGCTTCCGCCAGCAGATCGAGCAGCTCACCTCCCTGCCCCTGAACGACCTGGACGCCTGGCAGTTCTACCCCTCCCTGTGCAATGTGATCGAATTCGCCTGCGGCCTGGTAGACAAGCAGTTCCTCAACCAGATCTACGCCGCCATCCGCCCCCGGGACGAGGGCTGCTCCAACATGATCTGCTACCTGAATTCCCTGTGCGTCAAGTTCCGCCTTTCCGACAGGGATCTCCCCCAGGCCGTCGCAACGGCTCACCAGTCCCTGGCGCTGATCGAAAAGCACGGTATGGAAAACAGCATCCGCGCCGCTGGCTGCTACACCCGCTATGCCTATTGCCTGGCCGATCAGGGGCACCGTGCCGATGCCGCACCCTACCTGAAGCGTTCCCTGGACGTGATGTCCTCCCACGGCTATCAGGACACCTCCCCCACCATGATGCTGACCCGCACCGCCTATGCCCTGATGCTGGTGGATACCGGCGACAAGCAGCTGGCCATGAATGAATACCTCACCCTGCAGCGCCTGTATAAATCGCAATATCAAACCGAATCCTCCGGCTACGCCCAGCTGCTGTGCAACATGGCGCAACTGCTTTCCTCCATGGAACAGCACGGGAAAGCCGAAGCCGCCATCCGCGAAGCCATCGCCATTGATGAACGCATCAGCAACATGAAGAGCATCTATGCTCGCCGCATTCGCACCCTGGGCGAGATCCTCAGCAGCGCTGGCAGGCACGAGGAGGCTCTGCTCCAGCTCCAGCACGCTCGTCCCCTGCTGGCAGAGGCCTTTGGCGATGCATCTTATGATGTGGCCTACTGCGATATCCTCATTGCCCAGCATCAGCTTCTGCTGGGGCAGGAGGTCAGTTGTTCCATCAGCGATGCCACCCAGACCCTGCTCAGCGCCCTGGGCGAGAACCACCCCTTTACTAAAAAAGCGCTGGCCATCCAGTCCAACTGACGCAACGCAAAAGAGCCACCGACCATGCCTGGCCGGTGGCTCTTTGTTATTCGGTTACGGTCTCTTCTTCCTCAAAGTCGGGATCGACCTCGGGCATATGGTCGCACACCATAATAAAGGCGTCCTCCTGGTTATCCTCGTAATAGCGCTTGCGCACCCCCAGCTGAATGAACCCCACGCTCTTGTACAGGTTCTGCGCCCGGATGTTGCTCCTGCGCACCTCCAGGGTGGCATAGGCCGCCCCCAGGTTGGAGAGATACTGCATCAGCGCTTCCGTCAGGATGCGGCCATAGCCGTTACCCTGCTGGCTTTCCGCAATGGCGATATTGGTGATGTGGCTCTCGTCCAGGATCACCCACGCACCGGCATAGCCGATCACTTCGCCGTTCTTCTCTGCCACCAGGTAGCGGGCAGCCACATTGCGCTCCAGCTCCTGCCGGAAGGAATCCTTGCTCCAGGGCGTGGGAAAGGTGGCTTCCTCAATGGCCACCACCGCGTCCAGGTCAGCCAGCGTCATGCGGCGAACAGTACAGTTATTTTGCATGGGCAGCCTCCGTCAGGCGCTTGTTGCGCTCCGCATTGGGCGCCCGCAGATACATGGGCATCAGCTCCAGGTAGTCCAGCTCTTCGGTAGCCAGGCTGCCCAGATAGGCCACCGCCGCCGGGCGCAGGAACGCCTGCTGGGGCTGGGCAAACACCGCCGCATCGCCCAACAGCGCCTGCAGCTTGGCCTTCTGCACGGGCATGCCGTCCCCCAGGAACAGGAACCGGTCGCCCATGGACTGGATGGCCGCCACGTACTCTTCCACCTTCAGGGGGATGTCCTCCATCAGGCGTTCAGGCCGCACTTCTCCCGCGGAGAAGGCCGCGCCGTACACCTGACCCGCCCGGGCGTCCTGAATGGGGCAGATGATGCCGCCAAACTCCCCCACGCCTGCTGCCATGGCCTCCAGGGCGTCCACCGCCACGCAGGGCTTGCCAGCGCCATGCGCCAGCCCCTTGGCCGTGCTGACGCCAATGCGCACGCCGGTGAAGGAGCCAGGCCCCGTGACCACCGCAATGCGATCCATGTCCTGCACGGTCAGCCCGGTGG
Organism: Clostridia bacterium; assembly: GCA_017463245.1. Taxonomy (GTDB): domain Bacteria; phylum Bacillota; class Clostridia; order Christensenellales; family Aristaeellaceae; genus UBA11524. The sequence goes on along the minus strand of JAFTPN010000029.1, from coordinate 23,823 downwards.
CGGCAAAGGCCGCCTCCACCATGGGCATCAGGTTGGTGGAATGGGTGAGCTTGTTCACAGCAGCGCACTCATAGGCGATGCCGGCGTCCGTCAGGATCGCCACACCACATACGGGGCCGGATGTATCAATGGCCAGCAGCTTCATTCGTCATTCGCCTCCAGGGTCATGGTGCGGAAGTCTCCGCAGGGGGTCAGGGTGATCTCCCGCTCCGTTTCGCTGATGGGGGTGATCTTCACTTCCAGATAGCTCTCCGGAATGGCCTCCGGGCATTGGCTGGGCCACTCCACCACCGCCACGCCGTCGCTGCCCAGGTATTCGTCCATGCCCATTTCGTAGAGTTCCTCCACATCGTTCAGGCGATACCAGTCAAAGTGATACAGCGGCACGCGGCCTTCGTCGTATACATTCAGGATGGTAAAGCTGGGGCTGGCCACCGTGGCGGTCACGCCCAGCCCCTTGGCAATGCCGCGGGTCAGTTCGCTTTTACCGGCACCCAGGTCGCCCAGCATGAGCAGCACATCGCCAGCCTGCAACATTTCAGCCAGCTGCTGGCCAATGGCGCGGGTCTGGGCGGGAGAATTGCTTCGCATGGTATAACTCCTTATTTTTTCACGTGCAGCAGCGGGGACAGGGGCTTGTAGACCAGGTAGGTCACCACGCTGAGCACCACGCCCTTGAGCAGGTTGAAGGGCGAAGTCACCGTGAGGATGAATTCAAAGGTGGGGTAGCTCTTGGTGAGCATGGGGAACAGGATGGCGTAGTTCACCACCGCCGCCGCCACGATCATCACCACCGTGCCGACGATCATGCCCACAAGGGCGTTCTTGCGGCACTTCTTGCGGCCATAGATCAGCGCCGCGGGGATCACAAACGCCGCACCCATAATGAAGTCCGCCAACTCGCCTACGCCGCCGGTGGACGAATGCAGCAGCCCCAAGAGGCTCTTCACGCCCAGGATCAGCAGCGCAGGCACCGTGCCCATGGAAAAGCCGCCCAGCAGCACCGGCAGGTTGCTGAAGTCCAGCTTGTAGAAGGACACGATGGGGATCTCGATCATGAACAGGATGGCGGCCAGCGCAGCCAGCACGGCAATGCGGGTCATGTGTTGGGTAGACATTTTCTTCATGGCAAAGCCTCCTTAAAAATGCGCACGCCCCTGAAGCCAGATCGCTTATCAGGGGCGGAGGCACTCGCCAAAACGAGTGCGCCTGCTTCCTTCTCTCATCCAGACTGTACTGTCGGCTCCGGAATCACACCGGGATCGGCCAGAGCGCTGCTCTGGTTCGCGGGCTATACCGCCGGTAGGGATTTGCACCCTTCCCCGAAGAAGCTCCAAGTGGCTATGCTGTTTACGTGTTGATGATAGCATATTGATACCTCTCTGTCAATACCTGCGCGACAGGCGAGCAATTCCCCGGCACAAAAAGAAAGCATGGCGTTGATGAAAGCGGCAGAACCATTGCGTGGCATATATGCCTACTGTTCATAGATGCGGCGTGCGGGCGATCACAGATCGCCCCTACATATGCATTAAAAAGCAACCGAGCGGAAGCAGTTGCTTTCCCGCGTCGCGGCGCGACCGTATTCGCGCCGTGACCCCAAAGGAAAACCCACCCTGCATGCTATCACAGGATGGGTTTCGAAAGGGTCGAAGACCCTTCGCGGGATTCTTAAGGGCAGAGCCCTTAAGCGGGTTGTTAGGGCAGAGCCCTAACGCTCCGTTACAGCCTGATCACCGCGGCGCCTTCGGGGCGGATGTCGAGGATGTGGCAGCTATAGGGGCCGAAGACGGATTCCATGGTTTCGATGAAGGTGGGAAGGTCTTGTTGGGGGACGAAGTTGAGGGTGGTGCCGGCAAAGCCGCCGCCATGGATGCGCCAGGCACCCTTGCCTTCCAGCATGAATTCAGCCAGGGACAGGGCAACAGACAGGCTCTGCTCCTGGGGGCGCTTCTGGGCATACACGTTTTGCAGGTACATATAGCTGGAGCGGCCGCTGGCAATGATATGCTTGAAGAACTCGTTCACGTCGTCGTTCTTCAGGGCTTCCACCTGCCAGTCCACGCGGTCGTTCTCGTTAAAGAAGTGCAGGGCGCGCAGCACGGCTCGGTCGGAGGTCTTGGCACGGATGGCCGCCACATTGGCGCCGAATTCCTCCGGGCGCACCCGGCGCAGGTTCTCTTCGCCAAAGCAGGCAGCCACCTGCTTCATTTCGGCAGGAATGGCGGCGTATTCGTCGGTCAAATCGTCATGGCTGCCGCCGGTGCCCACCACCACCAGGGCATAGCCCTTCTGGGCAAAATCGTAGGCCATGGGGCGCACATCGGGGTCTTCATGCTTGAAGTCCACATACACCAGGCCGCCATTGGCGCTGGCCATCTGATCCAGCAGGCCGCTGGGCTTGCCGAAGTACACGTTCTCCGCATACTGGCCGATCTTCGCCTGGGTCTTGGCATCGATGACGGAGCCATTGTACAGCGCATCCTGAATGGCGCACACCAGCACCTCAAAGGCCGCAGAGGAGCTCAGCCCGCTGCCGGAGGCCACGGTGGAGGTAATGGCCGCGTCAAAGCCGCCAATGCGGTAACCCAGCTCCTTCATGCGGGCAGCCACGCCGCGGATCAGCGCCGCGGTGGTGCCTTTTTCGTCATCGTGCTTGGCAAGGTCGGCCAGGTCGATGGTCATGGCCGGATAGCCGTCGCTGTGGACGTTCACCAGCAGATCCTCGCGGGCAGACACCGCCGCCAGCGTGTCCAGATTCACCGAGGCAGCCAGCACCTTGCCCTTGTTGTGGTCGGTGTGGTTGCCGCCGATCTCCGTGCGCCCGGGGGCAGACACCATCAGCACCTCGCGGTCCACATGGAAGTATTCCTCATGCTTCTTCAGCAGCGCGGTGTAGCGGGCAGTCTGCTCCACCAGCATGCCATCGCGGGAGCCATACAGGCGCAGGAGCCGCTCCATCACGGCGGGGGTTTTCAGGCTGCGGATCATGCTTGCATATTGGTTCATGATGCTACCTTCCTTCACTTGATCATCACAGGGCGCTCTGGAAAATGCTGATCATTTCCTGCAAGCCCTTTTCGTCCAGCGTGGTGCAGAACTCTGCCCAGTTTTCGTCCGTCAGTTCCTTTTCGCCGGTGACGAACCAGGTCATGGTCTGGTCGGCATAGCGGCCAAGCTCCAGCTGGATCTCCGCCACACGAGATTGCTGCTCAGCGGTGAGCCACACCTGGGGATAGGGCTCCACGGCAAGCTCCTTCAAGCCCATCAGCGCGTTAATGGCGCGGGCGGTGCGTTCCTCATCGTAGCTGCGCTGGAACTCCACAGAGGCCAGGCCGGGCATCAGGCCGCCCTCGGCAATGGTGCTTTCCGCCATCACGGTGTTGGCCACGGTGGTCAGGTCGGCGATCCAGCTCCAGGTGCCATCGCCGTGCACCTGATATTCCACACCCTCCAGGCCAGCCTGCGCCAGGCGGCAGCCTTCCTCGGTGTAGAGGTAGTCCACCCAGCTGACCAGCTCGGCCGGATTCTCGCAGCCCGCACCAATGGCGAAGGTGCCGCGCACCAGGTCGCCGTTCAGGTCGCGGTAAATCTGCTTGCCCTGGTATGTAAGGGGCAGCAGCAGCTCATACTGATCCACAGCCTCGCCGGGCACCAGCGTCAGGGGCGTAGGCGCCAGCATCACGCCATAGGTGATGGCCGCATCCTCGTCGGTAATGGCGCGCAGGGCGTCAGCGCTGGTAAAGCCGTGCTGATCCAGCAGTTCTTCCTCCCACAGCTGATTGAGCCAGGTGAGGAACTCCCGGTTGGCATCGGTGTTCAGCGTGGTCTGCACCTTGCCGCTTTCATCCACATAAATGTTGTAGTCGTTGGCCACCAGACCAAAGGCATGACCCAGGAATTTCAGATCCCACATGCTCAGGAAGGTCAGGGGCGTTTCGTCGTCATCGCCATTGTTGTTGGGGTCGCGGGTCTTGAAGGCACGCAGCACCTCCGTCAGCTCCTGGGCGGTGGTGGGCATTTCCAGCTTCAGGTTGTCCAGCCATTGCTTGTTGATCCACATGGCATTGTTGTTCTGGATCTCATTGATGTAGGGCAGCGCGGGGATCTCCCCGGTGGGTAGGGTGATGGCCTTCTCCCAGTCCGGGTTGGCCTTGAGCAGGGCGCTCAGGTTGGGGGCATATTCCTCCAGATAGGGCTTCAGGTCGATGATCTTCCCCGCCGCCATCCACTCCTGCATTTCCTGGGTGTTCAGCCCGGCCTTGAACAGCACATCGGGCATGGCAGCGCCATTGGCATAAGAGGCCTTGTTGGCCAGCCAGGTGGCATAATCCGTCACCTGATAAAACTCAAAGCTGACACCGGTCTTTTCCTCCATCCGCTGAAAGAAAAGGTTGGTCGTCCAATCGTGATTCGCGCCGTCTCCGTCGAATCCGGCCATAGTATAGCGGCCTTCCGCGGCTGCGCCAAAGGTGATAAGCAGCATCGCCACAGCCAGCAGGCAGGCAATTCCTTTGCGCATGGTGTTTCCTCCTTTGATCAAGGTATTTTATATATTATAGCCCACTTTTGACCTTTTGACCAGCATAATTTGCACGTTCTCCCCCACCTGTGCAAATTTTCCTGCACCGCCAGCAAATGCATGGCACACCCGCCCCGCCGCCGGGCATACTACCCCGCAGGAGGGATCGCCATGCCGGGGAAAAAGCAGACCATCAAGCGGATCGTTCTCATCGCCGCCATCGTTGCAGCGCTCGGGCTGGGCGGCTTTGCCTATGTGTATTTCGACGTGCCCTCCTGGCAGACCCTGGACGTCAACAAACTCACCAACCTGGCGCAGACCGGCGCCATTTATGACAAGGACGGCGCTTACGTCACCACCCTGGTGGGCACGGAGAACCGCACCGTGATCGACATGGACGACCTTCCCCAGCACGTGGTAGACGCCTTTCTGGCCGCCGAAGACCTGCGATTCTACAAGCATCCGGGCTTTGACATCACCCGCATTCTGGGCGCTGTGGTCAGCAACCTGCGCAGCGGCGCTTACAGCCAAGGCGCCAGCACCATCACCCAGCAGCTGGTGAAGCTCTCCCACCTCTCCAGCCAGAAGACCATTGCCCGCAAGCTGGAGGAGATCTACCTGGCGCTGCAAATGGAGCAGCGGTTCGAGAAAGATGAAATCCTGGAAATGTACCTGAACTATATCTATTTTGGCCAGGGCGCCTACGGCATTCAGGCCGCCGCCCAGGTCACCTTCGGCGTGGACGCAAAGGATCTCTCCCCCGCCCAGGCCGCCACCCTGGCCGCCGCCATCAAGGCGCCCTCGGCTTACAGCATCCAGACCGCACCGGAAGCCAATGCAGACCGCCGGAGCTACATCCTGGGCGTGATGCTCCAGGAGGGCATGCTCACCCAGCAGGAATACGACGAGGCCATGCAGGAGGACATCACCGCCGCCGAAAGCACCGCCGCAGCCACCGCCTATGGCTGGTTTGTGGATGCCGTGCTGGACGAGGCCGAGCTCCAGCTGGACGTTTCTGCCGAGACCCTGCTGGCGGGCGGCTACCGCATCGACACCACGCTGGATCAAGCCATGCAGTCCATTCTGGACGAGCAGTACACCAAGGACATCTTCCCCGCCAACGCCAAGGACGGCACCCCCGTGCAGTCCGCCGCAGCCTGCGTGGACACCCAAACGGGCGCTGTCCGCGCCATTGTGGGCGGGCGCGAATACACCACCCGCCGGGGTCTGAACCGCGCCACCCAGCTGCGCCGCCAGCCCGGCTCCGCCCTGAAGCCCCTGGCCGTGTACGCACCCGCCATGGAGTATGCAGGTTGGACAACCGCCTCCGCCGTGCTGGACGAACCCACCAATTTCAACGGCTACAAGCCCAAGAACGCTGGCAACGCCTACTATGGCTATGTCACCGTGCGCCAGGCGCTGAAAAACAGCCTGAACATTCCTGCCGTGAAAGTGATGCAGGCCGTGGGCGTGGAGGGCTGCCGCCGCTACCTGCAAAGCGTGGGCATCCCCCTGGACGACCGGGACTGGAACCTGTCCCTCGCCCTGGGCAGCATGACCTACGGCACCTCCCCCGTGCAGATGGCCGCCGCCTACATCCCCTTTGCCAATGGCGGCACCTACTATGCGCCCTACTTCATCGAGCGCATCACCGACCAGAGCGGCAAGGTGGTCTACCAGCACCAGGACAGCGGCACGCGGGTGCTGTCTGCCCAGAATGCCTACCTCATGACCAGCCTGCTGAAAACCGTGATCACCTCCGGCACCGGCACCCGGCTGAACAGCGCCGGAACCCCCGTGGCGGGCAAAACTGGCACCGTGAACATGACCGGCGGCGGCAACCGGGACGCCTGGATGAACGCCTACACCCCGGAGCTGTCCACCGCCGTGTGGATGGGCTACGACAATCCCGACGAGAACCACCGCCTGTCCAACAGCGTCAGCGGCGGCACCAATCCCGCCACCCTTGCCCGCAATTTTCTCAAGGCCTGGTACGCCGGGAAGTCCACGCCGGACTTCACCCGCCCCAGCGGCATCGTGTCGGTGGAGATCGACAAAAAAGCCATTGAGTGGAAGGGCGAGGTCATGCTGGCCACCTCCCTCACCCCCAAGGCCTACCGCACCACCGAGCTGTTCACCGCCGGCAACCAGCCCACCAAAAAGAGCGACGTGTGGACTGCGCCGCCCTCGGCAAAATCCTTCTACGTCACTCATAATGATGCTGGCCAGCCCGTGCTGGTCATCGAACCCGCCAGCACCGCCGTCTACCGTGTCCAGCGTGACGCCATCGGCGAGAGCTTCATCCTCACCGAGCTGCGCGGCACCCCCGGCCAGACCCTGTATTTCACCGATACCAAAGCCCGCGCTGGCGTGACCTACACCTACCGCGTCATTCCCGTCCACGCGGAGCTGCTGGACAACGGCATCCTGCTGGAAGGTCTGCAGAGCGTGCAGGTGGCCCGGGTGAAGGACAGCGGCGGCACTTTGACCGGCTGGCTGAAGAACCTCTTCGGCCGCGAGGATGAAGACGAGGACGACCGTCCCGCTTCCATCTTCAGCGAATAGCAAAAGGGAGAGCGCAATGCTCTCCCTTCAATCTTGTATTCTCGCGGAGCTCAACCCCGGCCACGCACCCGTCCGTCGGAAATGGGTGTGGGCACTGCCCACCTTACTTCTTGCGGCGCAGGAAGGCAGGGATGCCGCGCTGATCCTGCTCCACGGCGGAAGCCTGAGGAGCCTGGGTCACGGGCTGCACGGGGATGGTATCGGCCGGAGCGCCCTGAGCCGCCGTGTTGAAGGCGGGGGTGTAGGGCTGCTGGGGCTGATTGCCAAACAGCTGAGAAGTGCCATACTGCTGCTGGGCGGGCTGCTGCACGGGCTGCACAGGGGCAGTCTGCTGCTGGTAGCCAAAGCCCTGCTGATAGCCGCCCACGCTGGGAACGCCCATGGCAGGACGAGCCGCAGCAAAGCCGCTCTGCTCGCTCTCGGCATAAGCGGGCTGATAGGCAGCCTCCTCATACTCGCCAGCGGCAGCGGGGGTGGCGGGGCGGGCAGGAGCCGCGGCAAAGCTGCCGAAGCTGGTGCCGGAGGTATAGCTGGAGCCGAACAGGCGCTCCTTCTCGATCTCACGGGGCTTCTTGGCAGGCTCCTTGGGCGGGAAGGGGGTCTTTTCGAAGCCAGTTGCGATCACGGTGATGCGCACCTCGTCGCCCATGGTCTCGTCAATGCCGGCACCGAAGATGATGTTGGCCTCGGGATCGGCGGCCTGCATCACCAGGTTGGCAGCTTCGTTGATGTCAACGATGGAGATATCCTCGCCGCCGGTGATGTTGATCAGCACAGCGCGGGCGCCATCGATGTTGGTCTCCAGCAGGGGGCTGGAAATGGCGTTCTTGGCGGCCTCGACCATGCGGTTCTCGCCCTTGCCGGTGCCAATGCCCATGTGAGCCATGCCGCCGGATTCCATCACGGTCTTCACGTCGGCAAAGTCCAGGTTGATCAGCGCAGGCACAGCGATCAGGTCGCTGATGCCCTGGATGCCCTGGCGCAGCACATCGTCAGCGATGCGGAAGGCTTCCAGCATGGTGGTGCCCTTGCTCACCACCTGCAGCAGGCGGTCGTTGGGGATCACCACCAGGGTGTCCACGCGCTGCTTCAGGTCAGCAATGCCCATCTCGGCATTCTTCATGCGCTGCTTGCCCTCGAAAGCGAAGGGCTTGGTGACCACAGAGATGGTCAGGGCGCCCAGGTCGCGGGCAACCTCGGCCACCACGGGAGCAGCGCCGGTGCCGGTGCCGCCGCCCATACCGGCGGTCACAAACACCAGGTCAGCGCCAGCCAGAGCCTGGGCGATCTCCTCGCGGCTCTCCTCGGCAGCACGGCGACCCACCTCGGGCACAGCGCCAGCACCCAGGCCCTTGGTCATCTTCTCACCGATCTGGATCTTGGTCTGTGCGCCGCTCATGGCCAGCGCCTGACGGTCGGTGTTAATGGCAATGAACTCCACGCCGCGCAGTCCGGCGTCCACCATGCGGTTCACGGCGTTGTTGCCGCCGCCGCCGCAGCCTACAACCTTAATAGAAGCAAAACTGCTGGTCTCAACGTCATTCTGGAACTCGATCACTTTGCATCCTCCTGACATAATTCACATTGATCCGGCCTTGCCGCGCTGATTCATCAGCCGCCCAGCAGACTGCGGAAGAAATCCTTCACCGCGCCGCCAAAGCCAGCGGACGGCTGGTGTTGCTGTTCAATGGTATCGATGATCAAGTCCATCAGACCCAGCGTGCTGGAGTAAGCATGGCTGTTCATCTTGGTGGTGCGCTTGGGAACGTCGCGTACCGGGCGACCCAGCTTGTTGGACAGGTAGTCCTTGCCGCCGCGGTTGAAGCTCAGTCCGCCGCCGGTGAGGTAGATGTTGGACCAGTTGCCCAGCTTGATGCCGCTGTCTTCAATGGCTGCCTGGATCTCCTCGGCGATCTCGTCCACCCGGGCGGTGATGATCTCCGTCACCTCGTCGCGGGTAAAGGAGCGGGGCTTCTGGCCGTCCACACCGGGCAGGTCGTAGGTCTCGCCCGCAGCACCGATGCCGTATACATACTGGCGCTTGATCTTCTCCTCGGCGTCCTTCAGCGGGATGTCCAGGCCGATGGCCAGATCAGCCGCAATGTTGCCGCCGCCGATCTCAATGGTCTTGTGGAAGATGAGCGCATCGCCCTCCACAGCCATGACCTCGGTGTTCAGGTAGCCCATGTCGATCAGCACCGCCGTGCGGTCGCGATCCTCCTCCGGCAGGTAAAGCATGGCCTCGCCTGCGGGAGTGGAGTAGAACCCGTTGGCCGTGATGCCGATCTCGGCCAGGCGGTTGTTCACCTCGTCCACAAAGAACTGGTTCGCCACCACAAAGGAGATCAGCGCACTCAGCTCGCGACCCTTCATGCCCACGGGCTCCAGGGTCTTTTTGCCATCATCCACCATAAACCAGGCGGGGCTGGAGTGCACCACGATGCCGGGCAGGGAACCCAGGTTTTCCGTGGCGGCACGGAAGATGGCCTTCACGTCGGAGGCGGACACACGGGGATCCGGTCCCTTGAGGGACACGCGAGCCTCTGTGGCGTAGACCCGGGTGAACGCGCCGGGCACGCCCACATTGATCTCGCGGAGCTTGCGGTGGCTCTGCTTTTCTGCCTCGCTGATGGACTGACGGATCTTCTCATCCAGTTCGCCAGGGTTATTCCAGCCTTCCTCCAGGTATCCATCATAGGCCGCAATGCCTGCGCCCACGATGTCGCAGCGTTGACTACCGCTGTTTTCGGCGACCAGGGTGACGATCTTGCTCGTCCCGAAATCGATGGCCGCTACCGTGGTCTTCATAGGTCTCTCATACCCCCTGCTTCCCGCGGCTGGGAACCTTTCCCGTTCACCGCAGGATGAACTTTCTGGATCGTGCCTGAAATGAGCCAAACGCTCACAGGCACACTACCACTTATCCAATATACCATTGTCTATTATAATCGCTTTTCGCCGCGAATGCAAGTGTTTTCCAGCCCGAAGGCACAAGAATCTTACAATTTTCGATGCAAAATTGTAAAATTTGTCATCATTCCGGCGTATAGGTGGGATTCACCGGCGCGCTCACGTCCACCGTGCCGCCCTCATAGCCCTCGCGCTGCAGGTGATCCAGCGTCAGCAGCATGGAGCGCAGCTTGGCGTGCAGGTTCTCCGCCGTGCCCAGCCGCACCGTGAACCCGTCCTTGGAAACGATGAATAGGTTATCCATATTGGACAGATCCAATTCCTTCACCCGGTTCAGGGCGCTCATCACCTTCAGCTCCACCAATATCTCGGTGAATATCTGCATCTGCTGGGCGTCGTTCAGGCTCAGCACCTGCCCCACACGGCAATCGTGGATGTTCATGCCGCTCATCAGCACCAGCCCGGTCTCGGCCTCCGTGTCCAGGGATTCCTCCAGCACCATGCCCCGGTTGTCCATGGTGTAGAGAATGCCGCAATACTTCACCGTTGCCGCAGGGATGCGCTCCTTCACCTGGATCACCACCTTGTCCGGCAGCTGCTTGTCCACACAGACGAAGGAGAGGTAGCGGTTGCTCTCGATATTGCGCTCCACCAGATCATCGTCGATGGAGAAGGTGTTCATGCCCTGAGTGATGCCGGAAAGCCTGATGATGTCCTTTTCCGGGATGGTCACGCCGCCCTGCACGGTGATGTCCCGCACCTGGAACACCGCGCCGTACACCAGTCCGCCCACCGCCACCAGCACCGCCAGTATCAGGATCACCCAGCGCATGGTGTGGCTTTCCGCCTTGCGATTGCTCTGGGTCTTGCCGTGGCGATCGGTGGCCTGCGAGCCCTCCACATGATCCCAGAAGCGATCCTCCTTGTTGTACAGGTGATCGCTGCGCTGGTCGCGAAGCTCCGGCGCCTCCGAGGGTTCCTCAAAGGGGTCCACCGGCCCCGTTGCCCAGGGATTGCTGGGCGTGGGCGCCGCGCTGGGCTGGGGCGGATACCCCTGCCAGGCTTGTCCCCCGTTGGGAGGAGCATAGCTCCCCTGCCCCTGATACGGCTGCTGATACCCCGTGTGCTGGGGCGCAGCATAGCGCGGCTCCTGGCTCGTTCCCAGCGGCTTCTGGGCATATTCGCCCTCTTCGCTCCAGGCGGTGGGTCGTCCCCCGCCCTGCTGCTTCTGCTGCCAGTTAGGCTCCATCAGCCACGCCTCCTTTTGTTCACACGTCGATCCGTCTTATCCTTGCACCCAGCGCCGTCAGCTGGTTCTCCAGGTGATCATACCCTCTGTCCACCAATTCGGCATGATCCACCTGGGTCAGCCCCTGGGCCTTCAGCCCGGCCAGCACCAGGGCAGCGCCGCCCCGCAGATCGCGGGCGGTGACCCGCGCACCATAGAGCTGCTCCACGCCCTGCACCACGGCCGTCCTGCCGCTGCACAGAATGCGCGCACCCATGCGGTTCAGGTCACCGGCATGGGTGAACCTGTTTTCAAATACATTCTCCATAATGATGCCCATTCCCTGCGCCACGGAGAGCAGCGCCAGCATCTGCACCTGCATATCCGTGGGAAAGCCGGGATGGGGCTGCGTTTGCAGCTGGGAAAAGGCCGTCAGCCGCTCCGGCGCGCTGATGCGCAGCACCGTGGGCTCCTCATGGATGCGGCAGCCCATCTCCCGCAACTTGGTCAGCACCGCCATCATGTCAGCGGTGGGCGCATTGGTCAGTTCGATCTCCCCGCCCGTGATGGCCGCCGCCGCCAGCAGCGTTCCGGCCACAATGCGGTCGGGCATGGGGGTATAGGTCACGCCGCAGAGCTTCTTCACCCCGGTGATCTCCACCGTCTGGCTGCCCGCACCCTTCACCCTGCCGCCCATGGCGTTGATGAAGTTCTGCAAGTCCACGATCTCCGGCTCCCGCGCCGCATTGTGGATGGTGGTCACACCCGGCAAAAGCACGGCAGCCATCATCACGTTTTCCGTGGCGCCCACGCTGGGATAATCAAAGTACACGTCCCCGGCCTTCATGGCCGAGCCGTCGCAATGGATCATCCCGCCGGATTCGCTCACCTTCACCCCCAGGCTGCGCAAGCCCCGCAGGTGCAGGTCAATGGGGCGCAGGCCGATCTCGCAGCCCCCGGGATATGTAACCGTGGCCTTGCGGAACCGGGACAAAATCGGCCCCAGCAGGAAGATGGAGGAGCGGATCTGCTTGGAAAGCCTGTCGGGCATTTCCCAGCCATGCAGCCCGCCGCTGCGCACCGTCATGCGCTTGCCCTGCCGCTCCACATTGCAGCCCAGGATGGTCAGTATCTCCGCCATGTGCGCCGCATCGCTGATGCAGGGCACATCCAGCAGGGTCACCGCGTCCTCCGTCAGGATGGCCGCCGCCAGAATGGGCAGCACCGCATTCTTGGCAGCATCCACCCGCAGCGTACCCTCCAGCCGACCACCGCCTTCCACCAGGAAAGCCTCCATCGCACCCACCTCCCGATCAACTGCTTCAGCCTATGCCAAAGCGGAGGATGGGTGCGAAAATTCATGTTTCCATGCGGCCTGCGGTGCGGGAGATGTTCATCAATATGCCCACCGCCGCCATGGTGATGGAGATGGACGTGCCGCCCGCTGAGAAGAAGGGCAGCGGCAGCCCCGTGGTGGGCAGGATGCCGATGACCACGCCCATGTTCAGGAACGCCTGCACGGTGATGGAGCAGGTGATGCCTGCCGAGAGTAGTGCGCCGAATTTATCCCGGCAGCGGGTAGCAATGCGCATCCCGCACAGCATGAAGGCCACAAACAGGGCGATCACCGCCACGCAGCCCACAAAGCCGAAGTCCTCGCCCACGATGGCGAAGATGAAGTCGCTCTCAGGATACGGCAGGTAAGCGTACTTCTGCCTGCCCATGCCCAGCCCCATGCCGAAGGTGCCGCCGGAGCCAAAGGCGATCAGCGACTGCGCCAGCTGGTAGCCCTCGTCGTTCATTTTGGCAAAGGGATCGGTGAAGGAAAGGAGTCTCTCCCGGCGATAGGGTGCGCTCCAGGCATAAAAGCCGCCCACCCCCATGCCGCCGATGAGCATCATGGCAATGTGGTGCCACCTGGCGCCAGCCATGATGATCATGATCAGGCTGGTGATGAGGATGCTGCCCGCCGTGGACAGGTTCGGCTGCTGCAAAATCAGCAGGAACACCACCCCCGGCACCAGCAGCACCGGCACGATGCCGAAGATCAGCGACTTGATGCGCTTCCCCCGGTAGGTCAGGGTGGTGGCCATGTACAGCACCACGGCGATCTTGGCGAACTCCGAGGGCTGAAAGCTCATGCCCGCAATGCTCAGCCAGCGCCGGGAACCGTTCAGGTACACGCCCACGCCGGGGATGATCACCAATATCAGCAGCACCGCGCTGATGCCCAGCGCGCCCACCACCACCCAGGTATCCCGCCAGAAGCGGTAGGGCACCCGGCTGGTGACCAGCATCGCCACCGTTCCCAGCCCGATGCCGATAAGCTGCTTTTTCACCTCGCCCAGCGGGTCTCCCCTGTCCTGGGCGGTGTAGTAGGTGGCAGAAAAAAGAATCAGCAATCCCGCGAGCAGCAGCATGATAAGCACCGCTATCAACGTGCCGTCCACGGGATTGAGCTTTGTCTTGCGTAGATTGAAGCTGCTCTTTTGTGCGCTGTTGTTTTGCAGCATAGGCCGCTCCTTTCAGCGCAAGACAGGTTATTTCAGTTCATTCACCAGTTCCTTGAAGATGCGCCCCCGCGCCTCATAATCCAAGAACATATCAAAGGAGGCACAGGCCGGGGACAGCAGCACGTTCCAGCCGTCGGAGGCCAGGGCGCGGCATTGGTCGATGGCGTCCTTCAGCGTTTCCGCCCGGTGGATGCCCTCAAAGCCGCATTCCTCCAGCGTCCGCTGGATCTGATCCGCCGTCACACCGATGAGCACGGCTTCCTTGATGAAGGGCGACGCCAGCATTTCCTTCACCAGGGGGGTGAAGTCGCAATGCTTGTCGTAGCCGCCCAGGATGATGGCGGTGGGGCGCTGCATGGTCTGCACCGCCTTGATGGTGGAGTCCACATTGGTGCCCTTGCTGTCGTTGATGTAACGCACGCCTTCCAGTTCGCGCACGAACTCGATGCGGTGCTCCACACCCTTGAAGGTGCGCAGGCTGTGGCGGATCACCGGGGCAGGCACGCCCATGGCCGTGGCCATGCAAGCCGCCGCCAGGGCATTCTCCAGGTTGTGGGGGCCGGGAATGCGCACCTCATCAGTACCGCACACCGCCTTTTCCACGCCGTTCCACCGCACCACGATCTGCCCATCCCGCACGAAAGCGCCGTTTTCCACCTCACGCTTGCGGGAGAACAGCATCACCTTGCTCTTCACCTGCTTCACCAGGGGTGCCAGCGCCGGGTCGTCCGCATTGAACACCGCCACGTCGTCGGCGGTCTGGTTGCGAAACATCCGCATCTTCATGCGGGTGTATTCCTCCATGGTGCCATGGCGGTTCAGGTGATCCTCGGTGATGTTCAGCAGCGCCGCCGCCCTGGGGTGGAAGTCCTCCGCCGTCTCCATCTGGAAGGAGGACACCTCGCACACGAACATATCGTCCTTGCGGGCTTCCAGCGCCGCCTGGGAATAGGGATAGCCGATGTTCCCCACCACATGGGTCACACGACCGGCGTTCTTGAAGATCTCACCCAGCAGCGACACCGTGGTGGTCTTGCCGTTGGTGCCGGTGATGGCAACCATTTCGCCGGGAGCGAGCTGATAAGCCATTTCCAGCTCGCCCGTCACATGGATGCCCATGTTCTTCGCCTGCACCACAAAGCCGGCCGTATCCGGAATGCCGGGGCTGATCACCATGATGTCCACGCCCTCCAGCGCCTGGGCGGCGGGCATCCCCAGCTTTTCTTCCATAGGCAGACCCGCCAGCGGAGAGAGCGCGTCGCCCAGTTCTTCCTTCGTCTTGTTGTCGTTGATCACGACCCGGGCGCCGTGCTTCACCAGCAGCTGAGCCGCTGCCACGCCGCTGCGCGCCATGCCCACGACAAGTACCTTCTTGTTTGCAAATTCCATCGGAGCTGTCTCCTTTGTCTGCCTGAATTACACCAGCTGCAAGCCCTGCACCGACCACAGCGCGATCAGCGAAAGCACCAGCGTCACGATCACATACATGATGTCGATCTGGTTCTCGTTCATGCCGCTGAGCTCAAAGTGGTGATGGATGGGCGTCATTTTGAACAAACGCCGCGGCTCACCAAAGATCTTGCGGGTAGCCTTGAAGTAGTACCGCTGGATGATCACGCTCACAGAGCTCATCACCATGGTGAAGGCGATCAGCAGCAGCATGAAGGGCTGACGCAGCAGCATGGCCATGCCCACCGTGGCGCCGCCAATGAACATGGAGCCGGTATCGCCCATGAACACGGTGGCCGGGTGGTGGTTGAACCGCAGAAAGCCGATGCAAGCGCCCAGCAGCGCCACGCCAAAGATGGAAACGGACTGCAAATTGGCCGCATAGGCGGGATTCGTTTCCGCCACCGCCAGGGTGAAGAAGATGGCCATCAGTGCCCAGGCCATGCCGCCCACGCCCGCCACGCCGGAGAGCAGGCCGTCCACGCCGTCCTGCAAATTAGCGCTGTTAACGATGAAGATGATCGTCAGGCTCAGAAGCGGAATGTAGAAAATGCCCAGATCCCACTCGATGTTCACAAAAGGCACGATCACCTTGGAGCCCACCATGGGATGGAAATAGCAGAAGGCCGCGAAGCCCACGGAAGTGATGACCTGCCCGGCGATCTTCTGCCAGGGGGTCAGACCCAGGGAGCGCTTCTTCACAGTTTTGATGTAGTCATCCGCAAAGCCCACCGCCATGGAAAGGAGCGAAATGGCCAGCAGCGCCAGCATGAAGTCCGCGCCGCCCTTGTAGTCGATCAGCACCGCCACCAGGGTGGCTACCGTCACGCCCAGGGCGATCATCAATCCACCCATCACAGGGGTGCCCTGCTTTTTCTTGTGGCTCTGGGGGCCCAGCTCATATATGGTCTGTCCCAGCTTCAGCTTGCGCAGGGCGGGGATCACCTTGGGGCCTGAAAGCAGCACCAGCGCTGCGGAAAGGATAACAGCAAGCAACATCCTTAGCATAACAGGTCGTACCTCCTGTAGTCAGCGTATATCAGCCTTGGGCGCGGATCTCTTCCAGCAGCTCCTGCACAACGATCTTCTCGTCGAAGGGGTTCTTCACGCCGTTGATCTCCTGATAGGTCTCGTGGCCCTTGCCCGCCAGCACGATCACATCCCCCGCCTCGGCAGTCTCCAGGGCGTAGCGGATGGCCTCGCGGCGGTTCTCGATCACCACATATTCGCCGCCGGTGGGCTTGATGCCCTCTTCAATGGCGGCCAGGATCACCATGGGATCCTCAGTGCGGGGGTTGTCGGAGGTCAGGATGCTCAGGTCAGCCAGTCTGCCGCCGATCTCGCCCATCATGGGGCGCTTGCCCTTGTCCCGGTCGCCGCCGCAACCAAACAGGGCAATGACCTTCGCCTTGGCAAACTGGCGCACCGTGGTGAGGATGTTCTCCAGCGCATCCGGCACATGGGAATAGTCCAAAATCACGCGGTAGGGCGTATTGGTAGGCAGCATTTCAATGCGGCCGGGCACCGAGGGCATGCCCTCCAAGCCGGCCTTGATGTCCTCGGCAGAAATGCCCAGGATCATGGCGCAGCTGGCTGCGGCCATGGCGTTGTACACATTGAACATACCCGTCATCATCAGGTTGATCTGCACATGGTGCATGCCCTGCAATTGCAGCTCGAAGCTCACGCCGTCCTCAGTGATCTCGATGTCCCTGGCAAACAGGTCAGCCGGGGCGCAGATGCCGTAGGTCAGCCGGGGGATCTCCAGCGCCTGCAGCACCTGGGGCGCGGTCTCCTCGTCCACGTTCACGGCGGCGTTGCGCACCATGCCATTGGTGAAGAACTTCTTCTTGGTCTCGAAGTAATTCTCCATGGTGTGGAAGTAGTCCAGGTGATCCTGGCTCAGGTTGGTGTAGCAGCCCACCTCAAAGGTCAGGCCGTCCAGCCGATGCATATCGATGGCATGGGCAGAGACCTCCATGGTCACATACTCCACGCCCTCATCGGCCATCATGCGCAGGGTGCGCTGCAAATCGATGGGATCCGGCGTGGTCAGGCTGCCCTTGAGCAGCTTGCTGCCGATCATGTTGCCCGTGGTTCCGATGAGGCCGCACTTGTGACCCGCCTTTTCCAAAATGGCCTTGAGCAGGTAGGTGGAAGTGGTTTTGCCCTTGGTGCCGGTGATGCCCACCAGCTTCATGCCCTTGGCCGGATGCCCATAGAAGGCCGCCGCCATGCGGGACATGGCCGCGCGGGCGTTGCTCACCCGCACCTGCGGCACATCGATGTCCAGGTAGCGCTCCACCACCAGCGCCACGCAGCCGTTCTCCACGGCCTGGGGCGCATAATCATGGGCGTCGAACCGGGCGCCGGGGATGCAGAAGAACAGACCCTTCTCCACCTTGTCGCGGCTGTTGCTGGTCACAGAGGCGATCTCCGCTTCCATGTCGCCGCGGGTATCCAGCAGGTAGGGCATATCCACGATGAGTGCGCTTAGTTTCATAGCTGGTCTCCTTATTCGTCTGCCGTGGACAGGGTGATGCGCACCTCCGTCCCTGGCGCTACGTATTCCCCCGCTGCCGGGGTTTGCCGGATGCACCATCCCGTGCCATCCAGCGCAATGATCAAGCCTCGCAGCCGGGCAGTCCGCGCACAGTCCACGTCGCTCATGCCCGAAAAGTTTGGCGTCAATACAAGTGTTTCCGGCGTTACCTCATTGGATGCAGCCGTGTAGGCCATCACATGGCCACCCTGGGGCAGCTCTGCCCCCGCAGGCGGAAGCTGGTCCAGCACGGTGTGGCTCACACCGTCCTCCAGCATTTCCAGTCCCACCTCTGCAAGTGTACGCCTTGCAGCCGAAATCGTCAAGCCCGTAATGTCAGGAACCACTACATTTGGTATAGTTTCATCCGCATACGGCAATATTTGCAGGTATTGCAGTACATCCCCCAGCACCTGCCGGGCAAAGGGCGCCGCCGTGGTGCCGCCGTAATCCACCGGCACATGGGCTTCGTTCACGATCACCAGAATGGAGATCAGCGGGTCGTCCGCCGGAGCAAAGCCATAGAAGGAGCCGATATGCACATCGCTGACGATGCGCCCCTCCTTGTACACCTGCGCCGTGCCGGTTTTTCCGCCAATGCGATACCCTGCCAGCTTGGCATTTTTGCCGCCGCCCTCGGACACCACCCGTTCCAGCAAGCCCCGCAGGGTCTCGCTGGTCTCCGGCCTGATGGGCGTGGCCACCACCGTGGGCGTGTACCTTTGCAGCACTTCCCCATCGGTGGACTGGATCTCGCTGACCAGGTAGGGTTTCATCAACTTGCCTCCGTTGATGGCCGCATTGGCCGCCATCATCAGCTGCACAGGCGTCACCGCCACCGACTGGCCAAAGCCGATACGCGCCAGGTCAACAGTCTTCACATACCTGCTGCCAATGAGGATGCCCGCGCTCTCCCCCGGCAGATCGATGCCGGTGCGCTTCCCCAGCCCAAAGGCGCTGAGATACCGGTAGAAGGTATCCGTGCCCATGCGCAGCGCCAATTCCACAAACACGGGATTGCAGCTGTTCATCAGCCCTTCCGCCATGGTCTCTGCCCCATGAGCCGCGCCCCAGCAGCGGATGGTGTCCCCATCCACCTTCACCTTGGCCGAGCAGTAGAACTGATCCTCCGGGTTGGTCACGCCGCTGTCCAGCGCAGCGGCTGCGGTGAGGATCTTGAAGGTCGATCCCGGCTCATACACATCAGAGATGGCCGTGATGCGCATCAGCTCCGTCAGGGTGCTGACGTCATCCCGGGGCGGCTCGTTGGGGTCGTAGTCCGGCTTCATGCACATGGCCAGCATGGCGCCCGTGCGCACATCACTCACCAGGCAGGTCACGCTTTCGGCCTGGTTCACCTCCAGGCACTCCCGCATGGCCTTCTCGGCGATCTGCTGAATGGTGGCGTCGATGGTCAGCTTCAGCGTATTTCCCTGCTGCGAGGGCACATACCAGCTTTCGCTGCCCGCCAGCACACGGTTCCGCGCATCCACCTGGCGCAGATAGCTGCCCTCCTGGCCTGCCAGCACGGATTCATACTGGGTCTCCAGGCCGCTCTGCCCCAGGCTGTCCACATTGGTCAGCCCCAGCACCTGCGAGAGCATCTGCCCATAGGGGTACCAGCGGCGGGAGTCCTCGTCAAAGGTGATGGCCGCCAGCCCAGCCTTGGGGTCTGCTTCCTTCTTCATGCGGCGGATCTCATCCACCACGTCCCGCGTCACCTGGCGCTTGAGGATCACCGACCCCTTGGTCTTGTCCGCCAGCTTGTCTTTGGCGCTGTCCCCCAGAGGCAGCACCTCCGATAGGGTTTCGATGAACAATTCTTCATCCTGCACCAGCCGGGGATCGGCGCACACCATATAGGAGGTTGCGCTCAGCGCCAGCACATTGTTGTTTCTGTCGGTCACCGTGCCGCGCCTGGCGGTCACGATGCCCTCTTTCGTCCATTGGCTCACGCCCCTGCGGGTGAGAACCTCTGCGTCCAGTACCGTCAACTGCCAAAGACGGCCGATCACCAGGAGAAACAGCGCCCCCAGCACGACCGTCATCAGCAGCATTCTTTTGCGTACCTGCAGTTCGGGGTGCATACCCGTCCTCCCAGTTTACGCAAATATTCCAAAATGGGAGACCGATCGCTCAATCTCCCAGTATGGTCGCCAGATATTCACCGTTCAGCGCTGCGGTAGTGCCGCCGGTCAGCTTCATGTTGGCCGCTTCCGGCGCATTGAGATAGATCACATCCACGCCCTTGGCGGAGATCATGCCCATCTGCACCGCCTCATAGCCCACATTGACCTCAGAGGCGCTCACCGCCAGCTGGGTTTCCAGGCCCTCGTTCATCAGGCCGATCTCCTCAATGCGCTGCTGCAGCTCGTTGGCCTTCTTGCCAGCCTCGATCACATTGCTGCGCCCCACCAGGAAGGTCACGCCCAGCACAGCGATGAGGCACACCAGCGCCACGCAGGCGGCGGTGCCGCTCATGCCCTCGTGGCCAACGGCCGGGGCACGCCCGGTGTCGTGCCGGCCAACGGCCTCATGGTGGCGGTCGCTGCGGCGGTTGCGGCGGCGCTCCACACCCATGGTGTTGGCGTCGAACACAGAGGCATCCTCCATAAAAGGCAGCTCCACGCTGCTGGTCATGCGCTCGCTGCGGATATTCCGGGCAGCCACCTTGCCGTAGTCGCCAGGCTTGAAGCCTTCGCCCACAAAGCGTGCCTTTCTTTTGAAAACACGAGGGATCAGCAACATCTTATATTCACTCCCAACGGATGATAGAACGCTCGCTTACATTTCCAGAGAACCGATATCTTCCAGAATGGAGGGCAGGTCGGCCATGAACTGCTTGAACTGCTCGTCCGCGCTGATGTGTGCCACCACGCGCACATGGTCGTTGGCGCCGGTGATGTCCACGTCCTTCTCATCCCCCAGGATGCAGGCGCGGATCTTGGCGGGCAGCAGCACGCGACCCTGATTGTCGCACTCCTGGCCGCGGAAGGACAGCGCGTCCAGCTGCTCCAGGTAGCGCTTGAGGGAGCTGTTCATCTTGCCCAGCTTGTCATAGCGGTCGCGCATCCTCGCCCACATCAGGTTGGGATACAGCGCAATGGACTGAAAGTCGTAGGAAGGAGCAATGCAGAAGGTGTCGCCCAGGGTCTCGCGGAACACCAGCGGCACCACCAGGCGTCCCTTGGCGTCCAGCGAGTGGGAGAAGGAGCCGATAAACGTGCGGCTGTACTTGTCCAGCAGCTGCTGATCTTCCTCCGTCAGCGCCTCCTGAGAAGCAGCGACAGCCAGTGCCTCTTCCGGCACGACGACCTCGTCTTTCTCGTTTGCCACCACTTCTCACCACCTTGCTACCCTTTTTCTGTCCGTTGCCACCATTATATCCCACCTTTTTGGTTCTTGCAAGAGTTTGACAAGGTTTCTCCCTTTCTTTTCATCCTTTTGCATATTTCGCTAATTTAACACTTTTGTAATAGAAATGAAATGTATTTGTTCGTCTTTTGTGGTTTCATGTTCGCATCGACCCATATTTTGTGGACGCAAAAAGCGCCCGGAACTTATCCGGACGCTTTTTGTGGCTTTATGACATTTTTAAAAACTTTTTTGTAACAAAGAAATAAGATTTTTTTAGGAATATTTTTTTCGTTCAGTCCAGCGAAATCTCCTTCAGGCTGAATTCCAGCCCGTCGCAGCTCACCAATTCATAGCGAATGCCCCGCTGTTCGCCCCGATACGCCACCCGCAGCCCCGCGCCATGCAGGTGCCCATAGGCCACCGTATGCACGGGGTACTTCTCCAGCAGCGCGGTGAACTCCGTCTCCCGCTCCAGGTCGTAGAGCGGCGGGTAGTGCATCATCACCACCAGGGGCTTATCGGCATTGAGCTTCACCGCCGCTTGCAGCGCCAGCTCCAGCCGGATCAGCTCCCGGCTGTAGATCTTCATGTCCGCAGCGCTCAGGGGCGTTTCCTTGGTGGGGATGTTCCATCCCCTGGTGCCGCACACCACGCAGCTCTCCAGCTCAATGGCGTTGTGCTGAATGGCCTCCATGCCCCGGGGCAGCGCACTCTTTACCTGGGACAGGGTGTTCCACCAATAATCATGGTTCCCCTTCATGATGATCTTGCGCCCCGGCAGCGCAGCAATGGCCTCCAGGTCGGGCTTGGCATTGTCCAGCTGCATCGCCCAGGAGATGTCCCCCGGGATCAGCACCGTGTCCTCCTGGCTCACCCGCGCCCGCCAGTCCTGGCTGATGCGCTCAAAGTGGCCATTCCAATGCTCGCCGAACACGTTCATGGGCTTGTCATCGCCGCCGGGCAGATGCAGGTCACCGATGGCAAACAGTTTCATGAGCCTTCCCCTTTTTCAGGCTCGCCGCTCAGCGGTCGTCCTCGTCCTCGTCGTCGTCCTGATCCTCTTCCTCGCGCACGCTCTCCAGGCTCAGCTCGCTCTCGATCTCGCCGAACTCCTGGCTGGGGATGTCCTCGTCGATCTCAGGAATGATCTCGTCCATCGTGCTCACGGAATCCATGCCGCCAATGGCAGAGGTGTCCACCGCTTCCTCGGTGTCCTGACCTTCATCACCGCGCACGCCGCCATTGTTCATTTCCTTCAGGCAGAACACGCACACATCGTGGCCGGGCAGGGCGGGCGCTTCGTTGCACACGCTGCACATTTCGATCTCCTCGCGGGGAGCATCGCCCTTCATTTCCCGCAGGCAAACCTTGCAGTACTTCTCGGCTTCGGTGATGTAGTTCAGATCGCAACGGGGGCATTTGGACAACTTCATGGGGTGGATTCCTCCTCAATCTTATTTCTTCGGGATGCTATCCCGGTGCATGGCTGCCACGGATTTCCTTGGAAGGCCATTGCCATTATACTTGACCTTTGCCTTCTTGGGTATTAAACTTTCGTCATGATTCTTAACCGAATCGTAATATTTACGGAGGTGAACGAAATGTTCAAGAGATACGCCACCACGACCCTCGCCGCCGCGATGCTTTTCAGCGCCGCCGCACAGGCCGAGGCACCCACCTCGCAGTTTGGCTTCAAGGGCTGGCCGTACCGTCAGCAAACAAATTGCAATACCCCCGCACCGGTCTGCACGCCCGAACCCGAAATTCCCACCACGCCGCCACAAATTGGCGATAATGGGTGTGAAATCCCCCCGTTCGCTACGTCAGTCCCCACAAAAGAGCCTTCCGCTACCACTCCAGTGGTAACCGCTGCCCCTACCGCAACCATCGAACCCACCCAGGAACCCCAGGTGACCCCGATCCCCACAGCACAGCCCACGGCTGTTCCCACTGCCGTACCCACGGTGAAGCCCACGGCAAAACCCACTGCCGCGCCCACCGCAACAAAAGCTCCTTCATCGGATGATGATTATACTACTGATTCCATATCTACGCAAGAGCAAACTGCATGGAATTTGCTCAATGCCGACAGAACAGCCAACGGCCTGCCCGCCCTGCCCCTGGACGCCGAGCTTTCCCGCATCGCCCGCATCAAGTCCCAGGACATGCGCGACAACAACTATTTCGCCCACGAATCCCCCACCTACGGCAACGTCCGCGATATGCTCCGCACCTTCGGCTATTCCTTCACTGCCGCCGGTGAAAACATCGCCCACCACGCCAGCGTCGCCAAAGCCCAGGCCGCTTTCATGTCCTCCACCGGCCACCGCCAGAACATCCTCTCCACCACCTGGACCAAAGTCGGCATCGGCATCGCCCTCGACCCCCAAGGCTACCCCTACCTCACCCAAATCTTCGCTAAGTGATGCACGGGGGCAGAGGGCTCTGCCCTCTGCACTCCCGGTCAGGGCTCTGCCCTGACAACCCGCGAAGGGTCTTCGACCCTTTCGAAACCCATGCGGAGGGGAGCGCTGCTATGTGATCTCCGAGAAGGGGTCGCGGTGTGCAACGGGCGCACCGCGACGCTAGGCAAGCGGCCAAAAGCCTCCCTCCCCGAGGTGAGCGATGCGAGCGTCGCCAGTGGCGACAAAAAGCGAGCTGAGCGAATCAACCGAAACAAGCGAGCTTGCTCGCGCCGATTGAGGTTGCGGATAGGTGGCAGCCGCTTGCGGCTGAC